>CAMCPC010000034.1 GCA_945876665.1 uncultured Oscillospiraceae bacterium | reverse complement strand
CAACGACCAAAGCACTGAATCTCATTGTTCTACCGCCTTTAACTGTTTTAGCAACACGGTTAATTGCTACGACATTTTCTTCAAGCTCTAAAGCTTCTACGTCTAATCTTTCAGTCACTTGTTTTCGTCCTCCTTCTATTAGAATTCCAAGCCGCCTTCTCTTGCGCCTTCTGCAAGAGCAGCAACTCTGCCGTGGTATACATATCCGCCTCTGTCGAATACTACTGCCTTGATACCGGCTGATAGAGCCTTTTCAGCAATCTTCTTGCCTACTGCTGTAGCGCCCTCGATATTACCGCCGTAGCCTTCGAAATCCTTATCCATGCTTGAAGCTGCTACCAATGTAACACCCTTAACATCATCGATAATCTGAGCATATATGTGTTTAGCACTTCTAAATACGTTTAGACGAGGTCTCTCCGCTGTGCCGGAGATGTTCTTTCTAACTCTCTGATGACGACGAATTCTTGCCGCTTTTGTATCTATCTTCTTAATCATTTAAGAACACTCCTTTCAATTATTTCTTCTTAGCTCCTGCTTTACCTTCTTTACGTCTGATGTGTTCATCAACGTACTTGATACCCTTGCCCTTATAAGGTTCAGGCTGTCTGAACTCTCTGATCTTTGCAGCAGTAGCTCCAACATCTTCTTTGTTAGCACCCTTTACAAGGATTTTGTTCGGTGCAGGAACTTCGATTGTTACGCCCTCTTTTGCTTCGTACAAAACAGGATGTGAATAACCAAGGCTCAGGTTAAGAGTCTTGCCCTGCATAGCAGCTCTGTAACCAACACCGTTGATTTCAAGCTCCTTTGTAAATCCTTCAGTAACACCAACAACCATGTTGTTTACAAGTGTTCTTGTAAGACCATGCAGCGACTTGTGCATTTTATCCTCTGACGGACGCTCTACTGTGATAACTCCATCTGCATACTTTATGATCATGTCCGGATGAAGCTGTCTTGAAAGTGTACCGTTCTTACCTTTTACTGTGATTTCATTTGTATCACTGATCTTTACCTCAACGCCGGCAGGAACAGTGATAGGTAACTTACCTATTCTTGACATAGGATTTTCCTCCTTAACTTAAATTTACTCTACTATATTAAGTAGGTTTTCAGTTATTATTTTATCCGGCAGCCTTCCGGCTACCGCAAAAATCAGATTCTTGCTGATGATTTTTTCGTTTATCAAGGCAAAGGCGCGCAGGCAGTATGCACATACGGCCAGCGGCTTTAACGCCGAGAAACGGAAAAAGCGCAGTAAGAAGATGATTTTTTACTTTACTTTTACCAAACGAAAGCCAGAACCTCGCCGCCAATATGCTGCTTTCTTGCTTCCTTGTCTGTCATGATACCCTTAGATGTTGAAACGATTGCTATACCAAGACCCTTAAGAACCTTTGGAAGCTCGTCAACGCCTGCATAAAATCTAAGACCCGGCTTAGATACTCTCTTAAGACCGCTGATAACCTTTTCCTTGTTCGGTCCGTACTTCAAGGTAATTCTGATAACGCCCTGCTTGCCGTCTTCAATTACCTGATAGCCTTTTATATAACCCTCATCGTTAAGGATTTCAACAATTGCCTTCTTCATGTTTGAAGCAGGAACATCAACTGTTTCATGCTTTGATGAGCTTGCATTTCTGATTCTTGTAAGCAAATCTGCGATTGGATCAGTTATTTGCATTTATTTTACCTCCTTCCGAAATCTGTAAAGAAATCGTACTCTATCTTCTATCTACAAATCAAATTCTCTTTGCGGGAATATTCGATTTTACCAGCTTGCTTTTCTTACTCCGGGAATCTGACCCTTATAAGCCAGTTCTCTGAAGCATATACGGCAAATGCCAAACTTTCTAAGGTAAGCATGCGGTCTTCCGCAAATCTTACATCTTGTATAAGCCTGTGTTGAATACTTAGGTTTTCTCTGCTGTTTTAAAACCATTGCTTTTCTTGCCATTATTGTGTCCTCCTTCTCAACTATGAACGAAACGGAGCGCCCAAAAGCTTTAACAGCTCACGAGCTTCTTCATCTGTCTTTGCAGTAGTGACAATGTTAATGTCCATACCTCTGATTTTGTCAATCTTATCATAGTCAATTTCAGGGAATATAAGCTGTTCCTTAATACCAACGCTGTAGTTACCTCTGCCGTCGAAACCGTTCGGGTTAATACCTCTGAAGTCTCTTACACGCGGAAGCGCAACATTGAAAAATCTGTCAAGGAACTCGTACATCTTGTCAGCTCTAAGAGTTACTTTACAGCCGATATTCATTCCTTCTCTTAACTTGAAGTTAGCAACTGACTTCTTAGCCTTTGTGATAATAGGCTTCTGACCTGTAATTGCAGCTAAATCTGAGCAAGCAGCCTCAATTGCCTTGGGGTTGTCTTTAGCTTCACCCATACCGATATTTATAACGATCTTGTCGAGCTTAGGGATTTGCATTGCGCTTTTATAGCTGAACTTCTCCATAAGAGCCGGCTTAGCTTCTTTATTATATTTATCTTGCATTCTACTCATTGTTAGAATCTTCCTCCTCTCGAAAATTAATCGTTAAGCTCTGCATTACACTTCTTGCAGTATCTTACTTTTGAGCCGTCCTCAAGAACCTTAACGCCGGTTCTTGCGGCCTTACCGCACTTTGAGCAAACTCTCATTACGTTTGAAGCATCAATCGGCATTTCCTTGTGGATGATACCGCTTTCCTGACCCTGCATTCTTGCCTTCTGGTGTCTCTTTGCTACTGCAACACCTTCAACGATAACCTTACCGTCAGCCGGAATTGCTGTAATGATCTTGCCTTCCTTGCCCTTATCTTTACCGGCGATAACCTTTACAATATCGCCTCTTTTAACATGCATCTTTTTCATTGTAACTATTATCCTCCTTAATTAAAGAACTTCCGGAGCCAATGATAGTATCTTCATGTACTCTTTATCTCTAAGCTCTCTTGCAACAGGGCCAAAGATACGAGTACCTCTTGGGTTTTTGTCATCTCTAACGATAACTGCTGCGTTCTCATCAAATCTGATGTATGAACCGTCAGCACGCTTTGACTCTTTAACTGTTCTGACTACAACAGCCTTTACAACGTCACCCTTCTTTACAACGCCGCCCGGTGTTGCCTTCTTGACACTGCAAATGATTTCGTCGCCAACTGCTGCATATCTTTTTCTGCTGCCGCCCATTACACGGATACACATAACTTCCTTAGCGCCTGTGTTATCAGCAACTTTTAAAAGTGTTTGTTGTTGAATCATTACTTTTCCTCCTTACGCTTCACAAATTGTAACCAATTTGCTTGCTATAACTTGCTATGCAAGTTATTCCACTCCTTACGCTTCACAAATTGTAACCAATTTGCTTGCTATAACTTGCTGCGCAAGTTATCTATTCAATCCGAAAAACGTTATATTACTTAACCTTCTCTACGATTTCCACTAATCTCCATCTCTTGTCCTTTGACAAAGGTCTTGTTTCCATAACCTTTACCTTGTCGCCGACAGAGCATGTGTTTTCTTCATCATGCGCCTTAAGCTTGTAAGTGCTCTTAACAATCTTACCATAAAGCGGATGCTTTTTATTTTCTTCAATAGCAACAACGATTGTCTTGTCCATCTTATTGCTGATTACTTTACCAATCTTAACCTTACGGCTGTTTCTTTCTTCCACAGATAAGTGCCTCCTTCCGCACATTCTTTTTATTGTCTATCTGCTCAAATTAAATTACATAGCACTGCCTTGCAGTTCTCTTTCATGAATGATGGTTAAAATACGAGCGATAGTCTTCTTTACATCACTAATTCTCTTTGGGTTTTCCAACTGATTAATAGCGTGCTGAAATCTCAAGTTGAAAAGTTCCTGCTTGCTTTCAGCAAGCTTTTCTTCCAATTCAGCTGTTGATAAATCTCTTAGCTCATTTACTTTCATTCTTATTCACCATCCTCTGCTTGACGTGTCACAAACTTACACTTAATCGGCAGCTTGTGCATAGCAAGACGCATAGCTTCTCTTGCCACTTCCTCGCTTACGCCCGCCATCTCAAAAAGAATTCTGCCGGGCTTTACTACTGCTACCCAGTACTCAGGAGCACCCTTACCTGAACCCATTCGAGTTTCAGCAGGCTTTCTTGTTACCGGCTTATCAGGGAAAATCTTTATCCAAACCTGACCGCCACGCTTTGTATATCTTGTCATAGCGATACGGGCAGCTTCAATCTGTCTTGAAGTAATCCATGCCGGCTCAAGTGCCTGTAGGCCGAACTCGCCGTTTGATACAACGTTGCCGCGTGTTGCCTTACCCTTCATTCTGCCGCGCATTACTCTTCTGTATTTAACTCTCTTAGGTAGTAACATTACTGTCTGCCTCCCTTCGGTCTTCTGTCACCGCGACGACGGTTATCACGTCTGTTGTCTGCGGCCTGAGCAGCTGCTTCCTTTCTTCTGCCGTCAGCGACATTCAGGATTTCGCCTTTGTATATCCAAACCTTAACACCAAGGATACCGTATGTTGTATGAGCCTCTGCGAAGCCATAGTCGATATCCGCTCTCAAAGTCTGTAGAGGAATTGTACCCTCGTGATACTGCTCGCATCTTGCAATTTCAGCGCCGCCTACACGACCTGCAACTGCTGTCTTTATACCCTTAACGCCAAGACGCATTGCTCTGCCCATAACCTGCTTCATAGCACGTCTGAATGAAATACGTCTTTCAAGCTGTGCTGCGATGTTTTCAGCAACAAGCTGTGCGTTTGTGTCAGGAGTCTTAACCTCCATGATGTTTACGTTAACTGTCTTTGAAGTAAGCTTTTCGATCTGTGCCTTAAGCTTATCAATTTCAGCACCGCCTCTGCCGATGATGATACCCGGCTTAGCAGCATGGATAGTGATGAAAACTCTGTTCTGCTTTCTCTCTATACCAATCTTCGCGATACCTGCATCATAGCAAGCCTTCTTAACGAACTTTCTTATATTGTAATCTTCAACCAGCTGGTCTCCGAAATCCTTTTTACCTGCAATCCACTTAGAATCCCAGTCCTTGATGACGCCGACTCTAAGTCCGTGTGGATTAACCTTCTGTCCCATGAATGAACCTCCTTTTCGATTAGTTTTCCATTTCCTTTAATACTAAAGTGATATGGCTGGTTCTCTTTAAAATCTTAAACGCTCTGCCCTGAGCATGAGGCTGAATTCTCTTTAAAGTAGGACCCTGTGTTGCAAAACATTCCGCAACGTATAACTTATTCTTATCCATATCATGATTGTTCTCTGCGTTTGCGATAGCTGACGCAAGAAGCTTTTTCAAATACTCGCTCGCTGACTTAGGTGTATTGTTTAGAATACCCATTGCAACGTTAGCAGGCTTGTTTCTTATAAGATCAAGCACTATCTTCACCTTTCTCGGTGAAATACGAGCATATCTTAACACTGCACGTGCTTCCATGTGGATTCCTCCTTTTGCAATATTGTAACGGGAATTTATCCCTCTGTATATCTAAGTTTAATCGCATCTAAGCAATATCAGTGATATTACTTAGATGTCTTAGCGCCGGCATGTCCTTTATAGGTACGTGTCGGAGCGAATTCGCCAAGTCTGTGGCCAACCATGTCCTCGCTGATAAATACAGGAACATGCTTTCTGCCATCATGAACTGCGATTGTGTGTCCAACCATTTCAGGGAAAATTGTGGAAGCTCTTGACCAAGTCTTAACGACCTTCTTCTCGTTTGCAGCATTCATTGCGTCAATTCTCTTCATAAGACGTTCTTCAACGAAAGGTCCCTTTTTAAGTGATCTGCCCATTAAATCTTCCTCCTTTCAATCTATCAATTATTTAGCGTTTCTTCTCTTTACTATGAACTTATCAGTTCTGTTCTTAGTCTTTCTTGTCTTAAGACCAAGTGCCGGCTTACCCCAAGGAGTTACCGGTGCAGGACGTCCGATTGGTGACTTACCTTCACCACCGCCGTGCGGATGGTCGTTCGGGTTCATAACAACACCGCGGACTGTAGGTCTCCAACCCATGTGACGCTTTCTTCCGGCTTTACCGATAGAAAGGTTTGAGTGTTCCTGATTACCTACAACACCGATTGTTGCCTTACAGTCAAGACGAATCATTCTAACCTCGCCTGACGGAAGCTTAACCTGTGCATACTTATCTTCCTTAGCCATAAGCTGTGCGCTGTTACCGGCACTTCTTACAAGCTGTGCACCCTTGCCCGGATACAATTCAACATTATGAATAAGTGTACCAACAGGGATGTCCTTTATAAACAGTGCGTTACCCGGCTTAATGTCTGCGCCTTCGCCTGATACTACAACGTCGCCGTCTGTAAGACCAACCGGAGCGATGATGTAAGCCTTTTCACCGTCTTCATACTGAATAAGAGCGATATTTGCGCTTCTGTTCGGATCGTACTCGATACCGATAACAGTTGCCGGCATACCGTCTTTATTTCTCTTAAAGTCTATAATTCTATACTTTCTTCTGTTGCCGCCGCCTCTATGACGAACAGTAATTCTACCGTATGAGTTTCTGCCGGCATGCTTATCCTTCTTAGCAAGAAGTGAACGCTCCGGTGACTTCTTTGTGATTTCAGCGAAGTCTGAAACTGTCATAAATCTTCTGGCAGGCGAAGTAGGATTATACTTTTTTATAGCCATTATCCTTTACTCTCCTTATCTATAATTTATCCGAATTAAATGTCAAAGAATTCGATAGTCTTGCTGTCGTCTGTAAGAGTAACTACAGCCTTCTTCCATGAAGCGCGTCTGCCTTCATTTCTGCCCATTCTCTTAACCTTACCAAGAACGTTCATTGTGTTTACCTTAGCAACCTTAACGCCGAACACTTCTTCAACAGCCTTCTTTATTTCAACCTTGTTTGCAGTCTTTGGTACTTCGAAGGTGTACTTTTTGATTTCGTTACCCTCTCTGTCCAAAATTGTTTCCATACTGCGCTCAGAGATGATTGGTCTTTTCAGAATATCGTATGAATTCATTATGCAAGCACCTCCTCAATCTTTGCAACGGCATCCTTTGAAATGATGAAAGCATCATTATTAAGAACGTCGTATGTGTTAAGTGTACCAACGTGAGTCGGTGTAACACCCTTGATGTTTCTTGCTGACTTATAGATTACAGGATCTGCGTCTGCTGTAACTATAAGAGCCTTTGTATTAACCTCAAGACCCTTAAGAAGATTTGCAATCTTTGCAGTCTTGATTTCGTCAAGCTTAAGCTCGTCTATAACGAATACCTTGTAATCAGCATACTTAGCTGAAAGAGCACTCTTAAGAGCAATTCTCTTTACCTTCTTGTTTATGCTGAATCTGTAGCTTCTCGGCTTAGGGCCAAGCGCTACGCCGCCGCCTGTCCACTGCGGAGCACGGATACTACCCTGTCTTGCACGGCCTGTACCCTTCTGTCTCCAAGGCTTAATACCACCGCCGCGTACTTCTGTACGTGTCTTTGTGGACTGTGTGCCTTGTCTCTGGTTTGCAAGATAGTTTACAACTACCTGATGCAACACTGTCTTATTCACTTCAGCAGCAAAGATAGCATCTGAAACTTCCATAGAGCCTGTCTTTGCGCCTTCCATGTTATATAAAGCCACTGTAGCCATTATATTTCCTCCTTTCCAATAACCTCGATTATGCCTTTACGCTGTTTCTGATTGTAACAAGTCCGCCCTTTGCTCCGGGGATCGCACCTTTAACAAGAATTAAATTCTGTTCAGCGTCGATTTTAACAACCTCAAGATTCTGGACTGTAACTTTTTGAACACCCATGTGTCCCGGAAGTACCTTACCCTTGAATACTCTACCAGGGTTTGAGCACATACCCATTGAACCGGAAACTCTCTTTGATTTAGAACCGTGAGTCATAGGACCTCTGTGAAGACCGTGCTTCATTGGGCCGGCAAAGCCTTTACCCTTTGAAATGCCGCTCACGTCAACCTTATCTCCGGCTGCGAAAATGTCAGCCTTTATTTCGTCGCCTACGTTCAAGCCTGAAATATCGTCAAGTCTGAACTCTCTGACATACTTTTTGTTTGCAGTGTCTGCCTTTTTGAAGTGACCCAGCTGCGGCTTATTAAGATGCTTTTCCTTTACATCACCAAAGCCAACCTGTACAGCTTCGTAGCCGTCTGTTTCTACAGTCTTCTTCTGTGTAACAACGCATGGACCTGCCAAAACAACTGTTACAGGAATAACTACTCCGCCTTCGCCAAAGATCTGAGTCATACCAATCTTTGTACCTAAAATTGCTTTTTCCATGATTTTTCCTCCTTAATCAGTTATTGGTTTCCGCAAAAGCTATCGGAAACTTGACCTGCATCATAGCCCTTGGGGCTACTGCACTTTATGGTCGATTTACCTTAGCAGAAAATTACTTCTGTATAACGTCGATTTCAACGCCGGCCGGTAAATCTATTTTGATTAGTGATTCCATAGTCTTAGCACCCGGAACAACTATATCAATCAATCTTTTGTGAGTTCTTCTTTCGAACTGCTCACGAGAATCCTTGTACTTATGAACGGCTCTTAGGATTGTGATGATTTCCTTGTCTGTAGGAAGAGGAATAGGGCCTGATACCTTAGCGCCTGTTCTCTTTGCAATCTCAACAATCTTCTCAGCACTCTGATCAAGAACAACGTGATCATAAGCCTTTAACTTGATTCTGATTTTCTGGTTTGCTGCCATACTTTTCCCTCCTTGAAATTTTATTGTGTTGTAATCTGCACGACAGCGCCTAAAGAAAATTGCACACACCGCCGGGAGTTTCGCACCACCCTTAAAAGAAAACCCGAACTGTATTTTATATATAGTTCGGGCAAAGTTAGTCAATTTTCGCCGCACACCGCCCCATATGCCGCCATTTCTGACCGCAACTCAAACATAGGTATAGTGTGCATACATAACTGCCGCCCGGTTTCTTGAATCGGACTCACTCCACGGAAAAACCGGCTTCCAAAGAGCCGCAACCTCCCGCTTCATCGCTTGTCAGTACCATATGTACATCATGTACATAAGTCACAACACTGCTATTATACATGATTTTAAGCCATTTGGCAAGCTTTTTTATAAAAAAATTTCATTAAAATTTCTACAAATTTGTAGAAATTTTAATGAAATTTTTGTGCATATTTTTAGGTATGTTCTTGATGTATTTGGATATAATAAGATGTTAAATTATTGTTTAGCGGTATTGTGGGACGTCGGGGTGAACAACACGCTTGCGTT
>CAMCPC010000033.1 GCA_945876665.1 uncultured Oscillospiraceae bacterium | reverse complement strand
TTAAAATGCTGCGAAAAGAGCATAATTTAACACAGGAGGAGCTTGGCGCAAAAATAGGCGTGCAGAAAGCCGCCATTCAGAAATACGAAAAAGGCACTGTAAAAAACATCAAGCGCGACTCTCTGATAAAGCTTGCGCAATGCCTTGACACCACTCCCGAATATCTTTTAGGCTGGGATGAGACTCCGTCAAATATAGAGCTGATAAATGACGCGGAATACGTTATGATACCTGTAATCGGCAGAGTTGCCGCAGGAATAAGCTGTTTTGCGGAAAACAACATTGTCGACTATGAGCCTGTGCTTAAAAGCGACGTGCGCGACGGCGAGCAGTATTCCTTTCTGCGAGTTGTGGGCGACAGCATGTATCCCGTATTTATGGAAGGTGACCTTGTTCTTGTGCGGTGTCAGTCCTCGGTGGACAGCGGCAGCTATGCCGTTGTTACAATCGACGGCGAGGACGGCGTAATTAAAAAGGTGGTATACGGCAAAGACTTTATTGAATTGCAGTCAATCAATCCGATGTACCCTCCGCGCCGTTTTGAAAAAGAGGAGGTACTGCGCATACGCGTATTCGGACTTGTAAGGGAAATCAAAAGAAAATTCTGATTTATATATATTTTATACAAAAGGAGCATAATATTGTATCAGTACAGAACTTTAAAAAACGGCATACGTGTCGTTGCGGAAAAAATAAATTATCTCAAATCCATATCAATAGGCGTATGGATAGGAAACGGCTCGCGCTATGAGAGCGCCGCGGAAAACGGTATTTCACATTTTATAGAGCATATGCTGTTCAAGGGAACGCAGATCAGAAGCGCAGCGCAGATCGCGGGCGAAATTGACGCGGTGGGCGGTCAGATAGACGCGTTTACCTCGCGCGAATACACCTGCTTTTGCACAAAAACGCTTGACACGCATATCCCCATAGCTTTGGATATACTTTCAGATATGCTTTATAATCCACGTCTTGACGCGGACGATATGGCGCTTGAGCGTCAGGTTATAGGCGAGGAAATACGAATGTACGCGGACAGTCCGGAGGAGCTTGTGTATGACCTTTCCTCCTACGCGGTATGGGGCGACACACCAATGGGACGGCCGATTCTCGGCACATATGAAAGCCTTGACGGCATAACGCCCGATATAATGCGCAATTACATGAATAATCATTATACAAGCGCAAATACTATAATATCCGTATCGGGAAATTTTGATGACAGCCTGTTTGACCTTTTGGAAAAGTATTTCGGCTCACGCGAATTATCAGACAGCAAGCCGTATCTTCCCAATGTGCCGTATCTCAGCGGAAACAATATTGTGAGAACAAAGGATATTGAACAGGTACAGCTTGTGGCGACGTTTAATGGGATTGACGTTATGGACGAGAGCGTATACAGTCTGCTTGTGTTCAACAACGTATTCGGCTGCGGAATGTCCTCAAGATTGTTCCAGAACATACGCGAGCAGCGCGGATTGGTGTACTCCATAAGCGCGGGACACAGCGCATATATAAACACGGGCGTTTTTGATATTTCCGCGGGAATGAGCGTGGAAAGTCTTAACGAGGTAGCCTCGCTTATATCAAAGGAAATCAACACTATAAAGCGCGACAAGCTTACAAAGGACGAGGTAGCCAAAGCCAAGGAACAGCTTAAGGGCAATTATATCCTCTCAAGCGAAAGCACAGGTGCGCGAATGCAGGGCGCGGGACGCTCACTGCTTTTGGGCAAGCCCATATACACTCAGGAGGAGGCATTGAAAAAAATCGACTCTGTAAACACAGACTCTGTTGCGGAAATAATTGACCGCGTGCTTGACAGCTCCACTCTCTGTATTTCAGCGGTAGGGCCTGTTGAAAGTGTGGAAAATCTGTTTGATTTAGGCTGAAAATAACTCCGAATAATAAATTTTCTATAAATTTTTTATCAAAACACTTGCAATTTGCTTGCATTTGTAATATTCTATACGTAGTGGATTGCTATGAAACTTTACACGAAAGGGTGAATATCATGGAATTTAATGAAACAATGAAAATTAACCTTGAGTTCGATAAGGAGCAGGAGGTCAGGGAAATAGTCGCTAAAGTGTATGAGGCACTTAAAATCAAAGGCTACGATCCAATCAGCCAGATAGTTGGATATATTCTTTCAGGCGACCCGACCTACATAACCAGCTACAACGGAGCGAGAGGTCTTATTGTCAAGATAGAGCGCGACGAGCTTTTAGAGGAGTTCGCCAAGACTTATATAAAAACTCTGTAATTTGAGGTAAACTATATTATTACCTTTTATTTGTACGCAAAAGTATCCGTCCAAAGGACGGATATTTTTTGTTTGCCTTGTCAAACGGCGCATTTTATAGTATAATAATCTCTGACGAAATTTTAAATCGAGGTAACACATATGAGAATGAGAAAAAAGAAAAACTGCGGCGCGAGAATGGAGCGCTGCGGCGACATATTGGTCAAAGAGCCGCAGGAATACAAGGGCAAATGGGCTGAACGTTTCGGCAACGATAACCCTATCCACATCGAAATCGGCTGCGGCAAGGGTAATTTCATTGTCGGAATGGCGCGCAAGCATCCCGATACAAACTTTATCGCCATAGAAAAGGTTGAGGACGTAATCGTCATGGCTATGGAAAAAGCAAAGGCGGCCGGACTTAATAATGTGCTGTTCATGGACATGGACGCCGAAAAAATCGAGGAAATATTTGAATTTGGCGAAATACGCAGAATTTACCTGAACTTTTCCGACCCGTGGAAAAAGAAAAAGCAGGCTAAGCGCCGTCTTACCCATAAGCGTTTCCTTGACCGATACAAGGCGGTGCTTATGCAGGGCGATTATATATGGTTCAAGACCGATAACAAGGCGCTTTTTGATTTTTCGCTGAACTCCTTTGCGCAGGAGAACTACAAGCTGGAAAATATCAGCCTTGACCTGCACAATTCCGACTTTGAGGGGAACGTTATGACGGAATATGAACAGCGTTTTTCCGAAGCCGGTATGCCCATATACCGTCTTGAAGCCACCTATCTCGGCTGGGAGGACAACAGAAAATAATACCGACTGACTATCCAAACAGACTGTCATGTTGTTATTGACTAAAATATACTATTAATGGTATGATTAACATATCATATTTGGGAGGTAGAATTATGTGGGCATATGAAAGTGTATTTTATCAGATTTATCCTTTGGGATTCTGCGGCGCGCCGTTTGAAAATGACGGAGTTACAGAGCACAGAATCACAAAAGTGAATGACTGGATTCCGCATATAAAGGAATTGGGCGCAAATGCCATATATTTTTCACCTGTGTTTGAGTCTGACACACACGGCTACAACACGCGTAATTACAAGAAAATTGACTGCCGTCTCGGCACAAACGAGGACTTTAAGGAGGTTGTCGAAAATCTGCACAAGAACGGCATAAAAGTCGTGCTTGACGGTGTATTCAACCATGTGGGCAGAGGCTTCTGGGCATTTCAGGACGTTTTGCAAAACCGTGAAAATTCACGTTACCGCGACTGGTTCTTTATAGATTTCGGCGGTAATTCACATTACAACGACGGTCTTTGGTATGAGGGCTGGGAAGGTAATTTTGACCTTGTAAAAATCAATTTAAGAAATGAAGAAGTCATAAACCACATTCTTGACGCGGTTAAATACTGGGTTGACGAGTTTGACATTGACGGACTTCGTCTTGACGTGGCATACTGCCTTGACAAGGATTTCTTAAAGCGTCTGCGCTCCTTTACAGGCACATTAAAGGACGATTTTGTGCTTATCGGCGAGCTTCTTCACGGCGACTACAATCAGTTCGTCAATGACGAAATGTGCCACAGCTGCACAAATTACGAGTGCTACAAGGGAGTTTATTCAAGCTTCAACAGCATGAATATGTTTGAAATTGTCCATTCACTTCTGCGTCAGTTCGGACCTGAAAACTGGACTCTTTACAGGGGCAAGCATCTTTTGAGCTTTGCTGACAACCATGACGTTTCAAGAATTGCAAGCATACTTACAAACGAAAAGCATCTTCCGCTTGTATACGGTATGATTTTCGGTATGCCGGGTATTCCGTGCGTATATTACGGCAGTGAATGGGGTGCAAAGGCAAATAAGAGCGAGGGTGATCCTGCGCTCAGAGCTTGCTTTGACAAGCCGGAAGAAAATGAGCTTACCGAATTTATCACAAAGCTTGCTAAGGCGCACAAAAACAGCAAAGCGCTTTGCTACGGCGATTTCCGTTCGGTAGTGCTTCAGAACAAGTATTGCATTTTTGAAAGAAAATGCGATGATGAGCGTGTACTTGTGGCAATCAATGCAGATGAAGAACCTGTTACAGCGCATTTTGACGCGGGCTGCGGTCTTGCGGAGGATCTTATCACAGGCAGCACACACGATTTCGGCGGCGGAAGTGAACTGCCACCGTATAGTGTACAGTATTGGAAAATGGAAAAATAAATTATTGTTTATAGGCGTAACCGATGGCGTGCGTTCGTAGGGGCGGATATTATCCGCCCGAATTGAAATGTGTACGGCGGGCGGCTGATAGCCGCCCCTACAACCGTTGCCATATGTGTTTCGTAAGGGACGGCGATTTACTACGGCTACGACGCAAGCGTCTAAGCCTACAACACGCAAGCGTGTTGTTCACCCCGACGTCCCACAATACCGCTAAACAATAATTTACCTCATAGCATGGAGGATAACACATGAAAGCATACATAATAACCATCATAGGTGCGACGCTCCTGTCGGCAATGGCGGGTATACTCGCGCCCGAAAAGTGGCGCGGATATGTGCAGGTTATAACAGGACTTGTGATAATAAGCTGTATCATATCACCTGCCGCATCAATTGTCAGAACTGATATATTTGACGGATTTGACAGCGTGGAGCAAAATATTGCCGAGAGTGAAAATTTACAGGCGGACCTTGTTATGGAGGAGCTGAAAAAGCGCATAAATGATGATATAAAGGCGCGTATGGAAAAGGAATTCAATCTGTCTGTAACGGCGGACTGTGACATACGCATGAATGAGGAGGGTGCGATTGAGGGGGTAGAAAATGTACGGATTTACGGGGATAAATTAACTGACCGCGCCAGAAGACGATTATGCGAGGTGTACGGTCTTAAGCCTTATGAGGTGCATGATGAATAAGGAAGAAATTATAAAAATATTTAAAAATAAGAATAACCGGCTGATATGTTTAATATTAATAATTGGAGTTGTACTTATGGTGGCGGCAGGCGGACACGACAGGAAAAAAGAAGCTGTCAGTACGGCGAATGAGATAGCTGTGGAGGACGAGGAAAAGCGGCTTGCGGACATTCTTTCACAGATAGACGGCGCAGGGGAAGTATCGGTGATGATAACCTATTATTCAAGCACAGAAAAGGATATAGCTTATGAGACGAAAACTGCCTCGAGAGGGGACAAGAGCGAAACGAGCGAGGATAAAAAGGCTGTTATGACCGATGGAGAGCCTATGGTGGTAAAAGAGGTGTATCCGCAGGTAAAGGGCGTTATCGTAACGGCGCAGGGGGCAGGGAATACTGCTGTAAAGGCGGCTATTTCCGAGGCTGTATCGGCATCGCTTGACGTGCCTGTGCATAGAATATGTATTTTCAAAAAAGAGGAGGAATAATATATGGTTTTGAAGAAAAAAGAAATAATTGCGGCATCGCTTGTGGTGCTGATAGGAGTGGCGGGATATTTGAACTGGTCCTATCAGGATACAATAAGGGTGCAGGACGGCGAGAGTTACGTTGAAACCGGCAAGAAACTGGGCGAGGCGCAGTATGTAAACGCGGTGGACGAGGTGGAGGAAACCTCTGAGGGCGAGGAAGCTTCGTCCGAGGCGAAAGAAACAACCGCGGAAAATGCGGAAAACAACTCTGAGGATACGGCGCAGACTGTGGAAACAACGTCAGGGAGCGATAACTACTTTGAACAGGCAAGACTAAACAAGGAGGCTTCGCGTTCAAAGTCGTTGGAAATACTTAATAACACTGCGGAAAATGAAAGCTTTGACGCGGAAATCCGTCAGAAGGCAGGGGATAAAATTCTTGCTGTTGCAAATAATGTACAGAAGGAATCAGAAATTGAGAGCATTGCCCAATCCAAGGGTTACAGTGAGATATGCGTGTATGTGGACGACAGCGAAGCAAACGTTATGGTACGCAAGGACGGTTTTTGTGATGAGGACGTGGTAAAGCTGACCGCGATTGTTACCGAACAGCTTAAAATTTCTGCCCAGAATGTAAAAATAGTTGAAGTCAAGTAATTTATGTGGTATAATATACCTATAAAACTTTTCGGAAATTACGGAGGTAAACATTATGGAAGAAGAAATCAAGAACGAAGCGGAAATCGAATTAGACGGTGTAAACGAAGAAACAGAAGCTCAGACAACTCCTGAAACAGAAGAAGAACCAATCGGTAATATCAAAATTTCAACAGACGTTGTTTCAACTATCGCAGGCATTGCCACAAGTGAAATTGAGGGTGTTGCGGGAATGTACGGAACATTTGCGGGCGGAATTGCGGAAATGTTCGGCGCAAAGAAGAACCCTTCAAAGGGAGTTAAGGTTGATATGAACGAAACAAGCGTCACAATAGACCTTTATATCGTGGTGGAATACGGTGTAAGAATACCTGAATTGTCATGGGAGATACAGGAGAACGTAAAGAATAATGTTGAAACTATGACAGGACTTGAAGTTCCAAAGGTTAATATTCATATCGAGGGCGTAAGCTTTGAAAAGGAAAACGAGGAAAATATAGCGCCTGACAGCGATATTTCAGATCCGGAAGAAGAAACGGAAGAAATAACCGATTAAGATTAAAAACCGCCGTACGGCGGTTTTTTTTGCGCGGGAAATAATAATTTATATTTTATTTATTTTTGTTTATAAAATATTTATAATTGTATTATATAATGTTTATAAAGGACAGATAAAATATAACTATAGGGTACCTTATGAAGCAAAGTATAGGGCTAAGGAAAGGAATGATTATTATGAAGGCAAAGAATAAAAAAATAACAATGGCAATCGGTATGGCGGTAGGAGTAACGATGCTGGCGGGCGCGGCATTTGCCGGCTACAACACCTCAAACGGCTATGAGGTGGGAAAAACAGCGATGAAGGGCTTGCTGAACAATGAAAACTACACCGCGAATACGGAGTTTAAAATGTCAATTGATGGCGCAGAATTTGCAAAAAGTACTATGACAGAGCTGTATGACAGAAACGGTGATGTCAGCATGAACAGAATGGAAACCAGCACATCTGACGCATCGTATGTTGACATAGGAAGAGAATATAAAGCATATTTTCAGGATGGCTCCTATATAAGCACATATTATTCAGACGGTGAGGCGCATACAAGCATATATAAAGGTGATACGAATATGGGTATCGGAGCCTTTGATGAACTTAACGAAATGAATGATGGCGACAAGGAAACCACAAGCAAGGTAGTCCGTTTCGTAGAACTTGCATGCGACACGTTCGTGGGAGATTTAAAGAACAATGTTGTTTACGTATCCGGCGACGATGACAGCGCAACCTATGAAATCAGTCTTGATGCAATTCAGATTCCGGAGCTTGTAAACGCGGGACTTTCGGCAATGTTCTCATCAATGAATCAGTACGACAATGAGGATCCGTATATGGTGCTTGGTACAGACCCTATTGTTAAAAGCGCATATCTGAAATTTACCGTTGACAATGAGGGCAGACTGACATATGGAGCTACAAACATAACAATGAGCGGAAACGGTCATGAAGCTGCTGTAGATATTACGCTGACAATGTCCGACTACGGCACAACAGTGCCGCAGAGGGTTGATATTTCAACACTTCCGAACGTGGAAACATATGACATGACCGCTGATACAGCAAGCAACCGCTATGTAAGCGAAGACGGCGAAGTTGCTGTTGAAATCAGAGAATAATTAAGCATGGAGGTTAGGACATGAATGTAATTGAGATAAACAATCTGACAAAGCTTTATAATAATAACCGCGGCATTAAAAACATATCGCTGACGGTTCAGCAGGGCGACATACTGGGGTTGCTTGGACCTAACGGTTCAGGCAAGACCACAGTCATGAAGGCGATACTTAATCTTGTACACTCCGAGGGCGACATTAAGGTATTCGGAATGGATTTGCATGATAATTTTGAGGAAATTATGCGAAGAACAGGCGCGCTGATAGAGTCGCCCGCGATTTATAAGGATATGACAGCATACCAGAACGTGAAAATGCACGCCGCTATGTATCCCCACATAGATAAGGACCGCATTGAGCATATTTTAGACGTAGTACATCTTCTTCCATATAAAAATGATAAGGCGGGCAGATTTTCACTTGGCATGAAGCAGAGATTGGGGCTTGCAATTGCATTCGTGTCTGACCCCGAGCTTATAATTCTTGACGAGCCTGTAAACGGTCTTGATATTGAAGGCGTTGTGGAGATAAGAGAAATAATAAAGCGGCTTAATGAGGAAAGGGGAGTGACCTTCCTCATTTCAAGCCATATGGCAAGCGAAATCGAAAAGACCTGCAATAAGGTGGCTGTGATGTATGAGGGCGAGCTTATTGCCAAGTCCGCGACGGAGGACGCAATGCGCCTGCATCCGTCAATGGAGGACTATTTCCTCAGCGTTGTAAAGGAAAAGAGGGGTGAAGTAATCATATGAAAGCACTGATTTTAAGTACAAAAAGCGAGCTGCAAAAGCTGCTTACAAGAAAAAAATACCTCGTGATTACCATACTTGGCGCTCTTATATGCTTGCTGCGCCTTGGCGGAAATCTGCTTATAGCAAAGGTTTCGGGCGGTGAGGTGGTTATAAAAAGCAATCTCATCATGTCAATGCTGGGATTTGTAACAGATATACTTGTTCCGCTCATTGCGTTCATGGCGGTAACTGACCTGTTCGCAAGCGAGGTTCAGGAGGATACGCTAAAGGCATCACTTATGCGTCCGCTTACACGATTCAAGGTCATGACCTCAAAATCACTTGCGGTTTTTATACTCTCATGCGCGGTTATGCTTGTTATGTTTGTAGCGTGTCTTGTTATGCAAATTGTTTCCGGAAACAGTCTTAGCATTGTGCCGCAGTCGCTTGCGGCGTATCTGATAGATATGATACCGATTATTTCACTGGTTGCTATGGCGATTCTGATAAATATGATTTCCAAAAGCCCTACGCTTGCAATGCTTTTG
>CAMCPC010000032.1 GCA_945876665.1 uncultured Oscillospiraceae bacterium | reverse complement strand
TTACAATACAATTTGTATAAAAAACAAAGGAGTAAATTAACATGGGAATATTTGGATACAATATGAAGCCCGGCAAGGGTGTTGACAAAAATGAGCCTAAAAAGAAAGGATTTTTCCTGTTCTTTGATGTTTTAATACACAAGTTTACAAAATTTCTCGGCGCAAACTGTCTGTATACCATGACAAGCATAATATGGATAGCGCTTCTGTATTTCTTCGGAGGAATAGTTCTGAGCGGTACAGGTATAGTGGAACGTATAGCGGACGCTATAAGCGCTGTTGAAAGCGGAATAAGCGCGGATGAAATACAGGGGAGTGTTATGATCACACTCCAGATTGCCTTTGCGGTGAGCGTGTTCGCGCTGTGGGGCTCGGGTCCCGCGTCGGCGGCATATGCGTATATAAACCGCTGCTTCACGCGCGGCGAGCATACATGGGTGATGAGTGACGGCGTGGACAAGTTCAAGGAAAACTTTAAACAGGGAATGTTTGTGGTTATCGCGGATGCGGTTGTGATTGTGTTCGGAATAAACGCGGCGCATTTTTACTGGATGTTCTATGTTTCAACACACAGCTTTATATGGATGTTTTTAACATATGTTACAGTGCTGGTGCTAATTATATACACACTGATGCATCCGTATATATATCAGATAATGGTTACATTTGAGTGCAAAATCGGCGCACTGTACAAGAACGCGCTGATTATTACGCTTGCAAAGCTACCGGGAACTCTTTTCACGCTTGCAGCAGGTGTGGCTGTCCTTGCGCTGTGCTTTACATTTTTGAATCCTATTGCCGCGGCGCTGTTCATTGCAGTATTTGGTCTTTGCATAACGCGTTATCCGGGTGAATTCTATGCGGCAAGAGTTATTGAACGTTCAATACTTAAGGATATGAAGGAAAAACAGCCTAAGATTGAGTATATCGGGGAGGAAGAAGAGGAATGATTCTGGGTGAATATGATATTGCCGTTATAGGCGGCGGTCATGCCGGCTGTGAGGCGGCGCTTGCGGCGGCAAGACTTGGCATGAAAACAGTGATGTTTTCCATAAGCCTTGACGCGATAGGCAACCTCCCATGTAACCCAAGCATAGGCGGAACGGCAAAGGGACATCTTGTGCGCGAGGTGGACGCGCTCGGCGGTGAAATGGGCAAGGCGGCAGACGCGTCATTTATTCAATCAAAAATGCTTAACAAAGGCAAAGGCCCTGCCGTACATTCATTAAGGGCGCAGATTGACAGAAAAAAATACCATGCCGAAATGAAAAAGCGTCTTGAAAATCAGGAGAATTTACAGATAAAGCAGGCGGAAATAGTAAACATACTGACGGACGAAAACAACAACGTAACGGGTGTTGTCACGCATACAGGCGTGGAATACAGCGTTAAGGCGGCAATAATTGCCAGCGGAACGTATCTTAAGGGCAAAATTCTTATAGGAAGCTACTCACGCGAGAGCGGTCCCGACGGAATGTTTCCTGCGAATGAGCTGTCGGAAAACCTGCGCCGTCTGGGAATAGAATTAAAGCGCTTTAAAACAGGCACTCCCGCGAGAATACACGCGGACACGCTTGATTACAGTAAAATGGAAGTTGAGGAGGGGGACGAGAAAATCGTGCCGTTTTCTTTTGAAACTGAAACGCCGGGCGAAAATCTTGTTCCATGTTATCTTGTATACACAAACGAAAAAACGCATCAGATTATCCGTGATAATTTAAGCCGCAGCGCCATGTACGGCGGAATGGTGGAGGGCGTAGGTCCGAGATACTGTCCGTCCATTGAGGATAAGGTGGTGCGCTTTGCGGAAAAATCACGTCATCAGCTTTTCATTGAGCCGATGGGACTTGACACAAAGGAAATGTATGCGCAGGGCTTTTCAACAAGTCTGCCGGAGGACGTACAGCTTGAAATGTACAGAAGCGTTGAGGGACTTGAAAATGTGGAGATAATGCGCAGCGCCTATGCGATAGAATATGATTGCTGTGACCCGACACAGCTTAACGCGACGCTTGAATTTAAGAATATCGGCGGTCTTTACGGCGCGGGACAGTTCAACGGCACGTCAGGCTATGAGGAAGCGGCGGCACAGGGACTTGTCGCCGGCATAAACGCGGCGCTGAAGCTGAAAAATGAAGAGCCGCTTACCTTAAAGCGTTCCGATGGATATATCGGCACTCTTATTGATGACCTTATCACAAAGGGTACAAATGAGCCGTACCGTATGATGACCTCGCGTTCGGAATACCGTCTGCTATTAAGACAGGACAACGCGGACGAGCGATTGACGCCGCTTGGATATAGGGTTGGTCTTATCAGTGAGGAGCGTTATAAGAAGTTCCTTGAAAAAATGGACATGGTGGAAAAGGAAATCAAGAGAGTTTCAGATATAGTCATACCGCCGAAGGAAGCAAATCCGCTTCTGGAAAAGTACAGTTCAACACCTGTCAAGACGGGAATAAGGCTGAGCGATATGCTGAAGCGTCCCGAGCTTGATTATGAAAAATTGGCGGAGGTTGACAAGACAAGAGAGCCGCTGCCTGACGCAGTGTGCGAACAGGTGGAAATAAAGCTTAAGTATGACGGATATATAAAGCGTCAGATTGCTCAGGTAGAGCAGTTCAAGAAAATGGAGGAAAAGCTTCTGCCCGAAAATCAGGATTATTCCGATATTCATGGTCTGCGTCTTGAAGCAAGGCAGAAGCTGAATAAAATTCAGCCGAAGTCACTCGGACAGGCATCGCGCATTTCGGGTGTGTCACCGTCGGATTTGTCGGTGCTGATTGTATGGCTGGAAAGTCAGAGGAACAAAAAATGATACGCGCGCGCGTATCATTTTTTGTTATATTTACGATAGTCAGGAAGATATAGTTATTCCTGATAGTAGTATTATATACTACTTTATCCTACTTGTCAATATTTTTTCGGATTTAATGGTAAAATTTATAAAATAATATTGGTGAGGAGAAAATAGTATGCGACCGCTAAAAGAAAAAGTAAGTATTACTCTTGATAACAATGTAGTGTCAAAGTTACGTGAATTGTCAGAACAGGATGAACGTTCTTTAAGTCAGTATATTAACATTATTCTCAAAGAGTATATCAAAAAGCTTGAAGAAAATAATTAAAAAAGAGCCTTACGGCTCTTTTTATCTGAAGTTAAGATTCATAAGTCCGAACTGTGCGGAGTAATCCGTCAATCTGTTCTGTATTTCTGTTTTTCTGTCGCCGGTGGCAATGGCAGGCTGATAATCGTTATAATTATCATGTCCCGAAATGGTTGCGGGGATAAGCGTCATGTTTTCGTCCTCCTGCAGTATTCCGTCCACAAAAGTGAATACCTGACGGTATATAACGGTGTCCTTATCGGAGGGGTTATTGTTGCCGCCGAAGCAGAAGTTGCCGAGACTGTACGCGATATAGCGTCCGTTGTATTTTTCAATTCCCTGCAGAACGTGAGGGTGTGTTCCGATAACAAGGTCAGCGCCCAAATCAACTGCCTTGTGCGCAAGCTCTATCTGTTGTTCGTTCGGAGCTGTTGCCTTTTCCTCGCCCCAGTGCATGCTCACGATAACAAGCTGCGCGCCCAGACTCTTTACCGAACCGATAGCCTTTTCAAGTTTTCCGGCTTCTTCCTCATTAAGCGCGTTAATGCCCACAAGACCGACGGAAATCCCGTTAATTTCGCGCATTGCCGTATTCGTGCCTATAAAGTTTGAAATGCCTGCTTCGTTAAGGTACTTAATTGTATCCGTAAGGCTGACGTCACCGTAATCGGCGCTGTGGTTATTGGCAAGATTGGCGGCTTCTACGCTTGATGTGGTAAGCACCTGAACATATTCGGGCTTGCCGCGGAATGCAAACTGCTTGTCCTGCCTTGTTCCCTGATTGGAAAGCGTTCCCTCGAAGTTTACTATTGTAAGGTCGTCCTCCGCGAATACCGGCGCGACATTTTTCAGAAAATATGAGTAATCACCGCCAAGCTGTGAAGCATACGCGGCAAAGCTGCCCTCCTTGGACGCGTTTACGTCCGTGGCAAGAGTGCAGTCACCGGCGGCTGTAACCGTAACCGTCTGTACTGACGGCGTGTATTCCTTTTCCGCTCTGCGCTTTTCTCTTTTTTCTCCCGAAAATCCCCATATAATAGCTGCTATAAACAGTGCTGCTGTCAGCAGAACTGCAAATTTTCGTACACTCATTAAAATTCTCCCGATACAATATATTTTGGTATTACTCTAATTTTATTCTAAGACAACAATTTTGTCAATATAATTTTACAATTTAATATCATACCTTGACTAATTGCCCTCATAGTTATAAAATAATAGTACAGATTAATACAAGGAGGAATTATTCATATGAAAGGTTTTGAAACAATCGCACCGATAGCGGTATTTGTCTGTGCCGTTATCGCACTTGTATTCTCAGGCATCAATTTTTACTCCGTAAAAAGAAAACCGGAGGGTACGGACACAATGAAGAGCATTGGTGAAAAAATCCGTAAGGGCGCTATGGCGTATCTGAAGCGTCAGTATAAAACAGTAGGCGTTTTCTTCGCTATCATGTTCGTTATACTGCTTGTGCTTTCGTTCACAGGCTTCCTTACACCATTCGTACCGTTCGCATTCCTGACGGGTGGTTTCTTCTCAGGACTTTCAGGCTTCATCGGTATGAAGATTGCGACCTACGCAAACACAAGAACGGCAAACGGCGCTCAGCAGGGACTTAACAAAGGTCTTAAGATTGCCTTTGCGTCAGGCTCGGTTATGGGTCTTACGGTTGTGGGACTTGGACTTCTTGATATAAGCGTGTGGTTTATGCTTTTGAAGTTTGTATTCAAGCTTGACATAAATGATATTATGGCAGCTATGCTTACATTTGGTATGGGTGCAAGCTCAATGGCGCTGTTTGCGCGTGTTGGCGGCGGTATCTTCACAAAGGCTGCTGACGTGGGCGCTGACCTTGTGGGTAAGGTTGAAGCCGGTATCCCTGAGGACGATCCGAGAAATCCGGCTTGTATCGCTGACAACGTGGGCGATAACGTGGGTGACGTTGCCGGTATGGGTGCTGACCTTTATGAGTCATATGTAGGCTCAATCATCTCATGCGGCGCACTTGCGGCTGCGGCAGGACTTGGCTTTAACGGCGTTCTTGTGCCGATGCTTATCGCGGCAATCGGTATAATCGCGTCTATTATAGGTACATTCTTTGTATCAACAAAAGAGGGTGCAAATCAGAAGTCGCTTCTTGGTTCATTAAGACGCGGAACGTATGCTTCCTCAATCCTTTCAGCAATCGGCGCGGCAGTTCTTATATTTACACTTCTGCCGGACAATTCAAACGTATTCTGGGCAGTTATTTCGGGACTTATTGCAGGTGTGCTGATAGGCTTCTTCACAGAGTATTACACATCTGACTCATATAAGCCGACAAAGAAGCTGTCAGCTTCTTCTGAAACAGGCTCTGCTACAATTATTATTGACGGTATAGCTCTTGGTATGTCGTCAACGGCTATTCCTGTAATTATCATAGGTATTTCAATCATTGTCAGCTTCTTCACAGCAGGCGGCTCATCAAGCTTTGCAAGCGGTCTTTACGGCGTGGGACTTTCAGCCGTAGGTATGCTTTCAACTCTTGGTATCACTCTTGCAACTGACGCATACGGCCCTGTTGCTGACAATGCGGGCGGTATCGCTGAAATGTCGGGACTTCCAGAGGTTGTACGTGAAAGAACAGACGCTCTTGACTCACTCGGCAACACAACAGCCGCTACAGGTAAGGGCTTCGCTATCGGTTCTGCCGCTCTTACGGCTCTTGCGCTTATCGTTTCATATACGGATAAGGTAAAGGGACTTGGCATGGAGCTTAATCTGTCCGTAACAAATCCTGCCGTGCTAATCGGCTTGTTTGTGGGCGCAATGCTTCCGTTCCTGTTCAGCGCAATGACTATGCAGGCTGTCGGACGTGCCGCACAAAAGATTGTTGTTGAAGTAAGACGTCAGTTCAGAGAAATCAAGGGTCTTATGGAGGGCAAGGCAGAAGCAGATTATGAAACCTGTGTTGACATCTGTACAAAGTCCTCGCTTAAGGAAATGATTTTACCCGCCGCTCTTGGTATAGTTGCTCCTATTGTTGTAGGTATCGTGCTTGGCTGCAACGGCGTTGTGGGTATGCTTGCAGGCGCGCTTATTTCAGGCTTCGCTCTTGCTATTATGATGGCTAACTCGGGCGGCGCATGGGATAACGCAAAGAAGTATATCGAAGCAGGCAACTTCGGCGGTAAGGGCAGCGAAAACCATAAGGCTGCCGTTGTCGGCGACACTGTCGGCGATCCGTTCAAGGACACGTCAGGTCCATCAGTTAATATTCTGATTAAGCTGCTTTCTATGGTTTCAATCGTTTTTGCAGCGATTGTTGTACAGTTCGGCGGTATGGGCTTGTTCTAAAATTCAGATAAACAAAAATGCTGTTACGCGTTGCGTAACAGCATTTTGATGTTAACAGTCAAAAAATAATATTCTTACTATTGACAATCTGACCGTTTATTTAGTATAATATACAAATAGATTAGATGAGATTAGAACAGGCAGTATATTTAATATGATATTTATGCCCTCACAGCCTTATCGGTCTGCGGGGGTTTTTCTGTTTTATCTCAGGAAAGAGAGGATTAGAATTATGAATTTGAAAAAGGTATTGGCAATGGGAACAGCCGCTCTGCTTTGTGTGGCGGCAATGACAGGCTGTGAGTATGCGGTTAACAATTCAAACAGCGCTGACGGCGAAACCTACAAGATAGGTGTTTTGCAGTATGCAGACCATCCGTCGCTTGACAACTGCCGCGAGGGCTTCAAGCAGGGACTTGACTCAGAGGGTGTTAATTACGAGCTTACAGCGCAGAGCGCAAAGGGTGACGATGCAACCAACACACAGATTGCGCAGCAGTTCGTTTCACAGGGAATGGACCTTGTATGCGGCGTGGCAACACCGTCCGCGCAGGCTTGCTACAATGCGGCATATGAAGCAAAAATTCCTGTAATCTTCAATGCGGTTTCAGACCCTGTTGCAGCTAAGCTTGCAGCAAGCGAAACAGAGGCTATGGACGGAATCACAGGCGTGAGCGATATGCTGCCTGTTGAGGAACAGCTAAAGCTTATCCGCGAGATGCTTCCTGACGCAAAGAAGATTGGTATTCTTTACACAACAAGCGAGGCAAATTCAGTTTCAACAATAGAAAGCTACAAGGAAAAGGTAGGCGAATACGGCTTTGAGCTTGTGGAAAAGGGTATCACAAACGCGGCTGAAATTCCGCAGGCTGTAGATTTGCTTGTGAGCGAGGTTGACTGTATTTCAAACATGACAGACAACACAGTAGTTGCAAATCTTCCTGTGCTTATCGAAAAGGCAACTGCAAAGAACATTCCTGTATTCGGCAGTGAGGAAGAACAGGTTGGCAACGGCTGTATCGCGTCAGCAGGTATTGACTACATAGAGCTTGGCAAAAAGGCAGGCGTGATGGCTGCAAGAGTGCTTAAGGGTGAGGACATCAAGTCAATTCCTTACGAAACAATGACAGAAAGCAAGATTACAATCAACACAGACGCAGCTGCAAAAATCGGAGTAACAATACCGCAGTCTATAACAGACAGAGCTGAGGTTAAAAACACTCCGTCCGAGTCATGATCGAAGGACTTATAATAGGCATACTCGAGCAGGGACTTATATATGGAATAATGGCAATGGGTGTGTATATAACCTATACCATTCTTGATTTCCCCGATTTGTCTGTTGACGGTACATTTCCCCTCGGAATAGCGATATGCTTTGTTATGATAAATCACGGTCTTAATCCGTGGCTTGCGCTTATCGCAGCCTTTGTGGCAGGAGGCATTGCGGGTATGTTTACGGGCATATTCAATGTAAAGCTGAAAATAAGAAACCTGCTTTGCGGTATTCTTACCATGACCGCGCTGTATTCGATAAACTACGGAATTGTCGGAAAGGCGTCGGACTTTTTGAGCATGGATACGACCACAATATTTTCACAGACAGCGTTCCTTTTCGGAAACGGTCATTTTGCGCAGTATTCAAAGCTTGCCGTGATACTTGTTATCGCGCTTGCCGCGAAGTTCGCGCTTGACTGGTATATGCGCACAAAGTCGGGATTTCTTCTAAGAAGTGTCGGCGACAATGAGGGACTTGTTGTGACACTTGCAAAAAATCCCGGTACTATAAAAATAATCGGTCTCGCAATTGCGAACGGTCTTGTGTCCCTTGCGGGCGCGGTGTACTGCCAGTACGGCAAGGCATTTAATGTCGGCTCGGGTACGGGTACGGTCGTTATGGGTCTTGCGGCGGTTATTATAGGTGCAACTGTGTTTAAAAAGATTAAATTCCTGCGCATAACAACAGGTGTTCTGCTCGGTATGATTGTGTACAAGGCTTGTATTTCAATAGCGCTTGCGCTTGGTCTGCCGTCACAGAATACAAACCTTATGATAACGGTGCTGTTTATAGCGACACTTGTTATAAACGAGTTTGTGCTGAAAAAGAAGAAAGCCGGGGTGAAGAAAAATGCTTGAGCTTTCTAATATTTGTAAAACCTTTAATCAGGGTACGATTGACGAAAAGGTGCTTTTTTCCGACTTTAATCTGACGATTAACGACGGTGAATTTGTGGGCGTTATCGGGTCAAATGGTTCGGGCAAGACCACAATGCTCAATATTATTTCGGGCGACGTCACTGAGGACAGCGGCTCTGTTCTGCTTGACGGCGCGGAATTAAAAGGAACGAAGAACTTTAAACGCGCAAAGAAAATCGGCAGAGTTTTCCAGAATCCGTCAATGGGTACTTGTCCGTCAATGACGATATGGGAGAATATGTCTATTGCCGATAATAAGGGTAAAATGTTCGGACTGTCTTTCGGTCTGAACAGACAGCGCAAGGACTTTTACTGCTCGCAGCTTGAGCTTTTGGGCATGGGACTTGAAAACCGTCTTTCCACTCCCGCAGGCTCGCTTTCGGGCGGACAAAGACAGGCGCTTGCGCTTATTATGGCGACTATGATACGTCCCGATTTGCTGCTGCTTGACGAGCATACGGCGGCGCTTGACCCGAAGTCCTCCGATACGGTTATGATGCTGACGGAAAAGATTGTGAGGGAAAAGAAAATTACAACCCTTATGGTGACGCATAATCTTCGCTATGCTGTGGAATACGGCTCGCGCGCGATTATGATGCACGACGGCGGTATTATCATGGACGTAACAGGCGAGGAAAAGAAAAACAAATCAATCAATGATTATTTAAAGGTGTTCAATGAAATAAGTATTGAATGCGGAAATTAATTTAAAAAGGATTTTGC
>CAMCPC010000031.1 GCA_945876665.1 uncultured Oscillospiraceae bacterium | reverse complement strand
TCATCGTCAATCTGACGCGCAAGATAGGACGCGTCCAGCTTTGCCTTGCTGATTATGGCATTTGCCTCCGTTTCGGCATTCTTGCGGGCGTCATCCGCCGCCTGACGCGCCATATCTATGGATTTCTGCATGGTGCTTTCCATCTGCTTATAGCGCTCCACTGTTTCGGTAAGCAGTCCAATTTTGTCCTTGAGCGTCTGATTTTCCTTACATAAAAGCTCATAATCCTGTATCACAATATCAAGAAAATCGTCAACCTCGTCACAGCTGTAGCCTTTAATTTTTTTTTCAAATTCCTTATTCTGAATATCAATAGGTCTTAGCAAAATGCTTCCCTCCCTACACAAATTTTTCCACGGTTATATGAAGTCTGCCTTTTCTGGTATTATTGCCCGTATCCTTTAAAATAAATCGTCCGTAATTCCTTACCGAAAAAAGGTCACCCGTTTCTGTCTGCTTTGAACGGTCAGACACCTCTCTGTGATTAACCTTCACATATCCTTCTCTTATAAGATTTTCCGCATTGGAGCGTGAAATATTAAGTGCCGCCGCAATCACCGCATCAAGCCGCAGCGACGCGCAGATGCACATTTTCTCTACCGTTTCCGGCTTCGGCGCGGCAAAGTTCTTCATATCAACTATATGCCCCTTAACGCCGATATTTGCAATCTTATTCACATTGCGCTGCACGTATTCGGCAATGTCGCTCTCAACAAACACATACGCGCCGTCCTCGTCCGTCAGAATATCTCCCGTTTTGCTCCTGTCAATGCCAAGCGACATAAGCGTTCCGAGATAATCCCTGTGCGTAAGATGCCGGAATTTCGGCACATCAAAGCGGATTACGCAAAGCGGAAAAGCTTCTTTCTCTGCGTCCTGCCATTCGGGGAAAACGCCGAATATCTTTCTCTCTGCGTCCTCGTATCCGCCAAAAAGCATTGTGTTATATCCATACGGAATACGGAATTCATCCTCAACCAGCGCAATTTCGCCGCCGTCCAGAAAAGACGAAAACTTTGCTTCGCAATGTTTATCACACAAATCAAACAAATCGCCTATTTTCGCCTTTATAAGCTTTGCGTCCGTATTCATATCCACCTCATACACAAAAGGGCGGTAATATCCTTACCGCCCGTATCCGTTCAATTATACATTCCAATCGAAAGTATTTCTTGTGTGTTCCTTAAGATTATCGCCTGTTATGTCGATATTTCTCGGAGCCGCAACAAAAATACCTCCGGAAACACGTCTTACATTTCCGTTCACTCCGTAAGCCGCACCCGAAACAAAGTCAACAACACGTCTTGCGTCTGACGCGTCAAGATTGCCCACATCGAATATTACAAGTCTGCCGCCCTTTATTTCGTCAGCTATGCCTGTAGAATCATCAAAATCAGAAGGCTTCATAATTCTTATTCTTGAAGATGCGCCCGGATTTATAGGAACAACCTTTGAGGAGCTTTTTCTTGCAAAGGAAGATGCCGTTCTCTTTTGCTGAGGTTCTTCCTCAATTTCGTCCTCCTCATCATAGTATTCATCATCATAGTATTCATCTTCTGTTTCAATGCCTATGAAATTCTTTACCGCATTAATAAAACCCATTTTTCCGTTCCCTTTCTAAATTATTTTTGAGAATAATCTCTTGCGCCGAAAATGGCACTGCCCACGCGGACCATATTTGCTCCGCACTCTATGGCAGTTTCAAAATCCCCACTCATACCCATAGATAAGTATGACATATTAACATTATCGTATTTTTTTTGCTTTATGTCAATAAAAAGTTGTCGCATGTTGTCAAAATGTAATATATTTGTAACAGAATTGTCAGTTTTCGGAGCAATTGTCATCAATCCCTTTACTTTTACATGGTGTAATTCTCCTGCATGCACAAGTAATTCTTCCAGTTCTTCCTTTTTAATACCGGATTTTGTTTCCTCTCCCGATATGTTTACCTGAATAAGAATATCCATATCGAGATTGTGTTTTTCCGCCTGACGTTCAATTTCATCCATAAGCTTTATTGAGTCAACAGAATGAATAAGACACACCTTGTCAATAACATACTTTACCTTATTGGTCTGCAAATGACCTATAAGATGCCATTTTGCCGGCAGAACATGGTCAAATTTGTCCCTTACCTCCTGCGGCTTGTTCTCACCTATATCAGTGACTCCAAGCTTAATTGCCTCATTCATCATTTCGGCTCCATGTGTTTTTGTAACTGCCACAAGCGTTATATCCTCGCGCCGTCTGCCGCTCCTCTCCGCCGCAGCCGTTATTCTCCTTTCAACTTCCTCTAAGTTTTCCTTTATACTCACATCATACACTCCCTTTTATTCGTGTAATCGTCCACGTCAAAGATAGACCGTCCGCATTCGCAAGCGAATTCTACCTCTCACCCACAAGTATTCTGTCCATCTGGGACAGCTTATTTTCGGCATTCTCTGTTGAGTCCACTATTGCGTATCCGCCGTCTGTATTGGTGAACAGAACATCACAGTAACAGTCATACTGCTTGCCGCCGTTTATTCCGATAACCTTCTGTTTTCCATCCTCATCAGTACGTATCGCATGGACGGGAATCTTATAGCCGTCATAGCTTTCAAATATCAGATCAACGTCCACAAGCCTGTACGAAAAGGCATTTTCAAGATAAGTAGAACATTTTACGGTCACAACAACTCTGCCGTTTTGTTCCTCGCTTATGTTGCTTATAGTGCCCTTTACAACGGAGTCAGCCATATTATTGAAGCGCAGCTTTACGCTGTCGCCTTTTTCATGTTCTTTCATCACATCGGCAGGTATGTTCATCATAACGTACCACATATGATTGTTAACTATTTTACACACCTCGCCGCCCGGTTCTGCCTTGGTGCTGATTTTGCGTATATGCGGCGACTGTGAAAGAGATTCGAAATATGAAACATCGTACCCCTCAATATCAGCCGGAACAAGCATAGTTTCATAACCGTCCACATACGTGGTGAATACGCCGGAAATCTGTGCCGTTATGTCTTCCTTTATAACTCCGATGCTGTTTAAAATCTGCTCCTTCTGACTCAGCAGCTCATTAACGCCCTCATCAGCGGAAAGCTCATTATTCTGCCTTAAGCTGTTGATGTCCCGTTTGTATTTTGATATGGATAATATATCATTATCCGCCGCCGCGTCAATTATGTCATTCTCACGTCTGTAAATATTATTTTCAATCGTAGCCTCATCCAGTGCAGACATCGACTGCTCGCTTTTATCCGCTTCGGCATTTTTTATCTTATTGTCCACCACAGCAAGCTCCTTTATGCTGTCCTCCGGCACGTCACCGTAAAACAAAGAGCCTATTATGCTGTCCTTTGCCACGCGCTCACCCTCGGAAACCGAGTGATACACGGTCCCCGCGCTTCTTGAATACATAACCCACTCGTCACGTATAATAAATCCGTTCGTATTTATTGAATTTTCCTGCGTTATATATTCCAATTTCTGCGAATTAACAGGCGTAAGGGCATATTTCATACCATAGCCTGCCATTACCGCAACAGCGATACACAATACAATGATAAAGAATTTCTTCATCTGTTATTTTCCCCTTAATCCTCAAATTATAACAATATTTTATCTGTAATATCTATATTATATAATTTTTTTCGATTAAATACAATACTCTGCGGCATTTTTAATTTTTAAAATACATAATAGCCGATGCCGCGTCATAATTTGCCCCTAAAACTGACAATTTTTCCATTAAAAAATCACTTTTTCCGCTTTCCAGTACCTTCACAAGCCATACGACAACCATTCTGCTGTCCATCTGACGAATCCTGTCAAATATATTTTCCTTTATATCAGGTCCCTCCTGCGCGTAATATGCCTGCATAGTAAGATTTATCAGCTCGTCCACCTTGTATATTTTAAGAGTGTCAATGCCGAATATCCGCGCCGCATTCTCAATGCCGCAAATCAGCTCCTCCGAATATATTCTGCGCGCCTTTCTGTAATTCTCAGTCTTAAATGAGTATATATGCCCCTCAAGCCGTCCGAACGCCCTCATACAGCTTATATATCCCACATCTATATTACGCAGTATGCCCTCCCTTTCAAAGTCCATAATACCCGTCTGCGGGTCCTCACAGCATATGTTTATAACGTTCCTGCCGGCAAGATTGAAGTTTCTGTATATGCCGATTCCCTTTACATCTACCGTTATGATATTGTCTATATCCTTTTCAAGCATCATATTGACAGGCATGTTGTTTGACATTCCGCCGTCAATAATCTTTTCTGCGCCTATCATCTTTTTTTTAAATCCAATCAGACATGCGCTTGCCATAAGGTATTCAATAATTTCTCCTTTTGGTATGTCGTTTTTGAACTTGCATATTCCTTTTTTCTGCGTGACGGAGAATGCCGCTACACCAAAATCCACAGGCGATTTCCTGAGCTTGTCCTCGTCAATTATGGTTTTAAGAAGCTCCTCAAGAGGTGACATATCCAGTCCGTCATTCTTATGGATTTCCCTTATTATTTCGGGAATATTTTTAATTCTGAACAGATTATTTTCACCGTTCATGCCATCAGGCAGAGATACAATATCCTCCGCGGAAATTTCCTGCCAAAGTCTGAGCGCCGTTTTATATTCTCCCTGTGCTAAAAGCGCGCCGTTCAAAGCGCCTATGGACGTGCCGGAAATTGCGGATATTTTAATTCCAAGTTCACACAGCGCACGCCAGACTCCCATCTGACACGCGCCTCTCACACCGCCGCCTGCGAGTACAAGTCCGTATTTCATTGCCGCCGCCTCCTTTTTATTATAGTATATCACATTATGCGCACTTTTTATAGCTATAAACGAAAAAAGGCTGTTTTAAAACAGCCTCTTTTCCAATACCTTTTAGCAGCAATCATCATGTCTGTGATCATGATCACAGCATGGGTCACAGCACGGCTCGCAACAGCAGCAGTTGTTGTTACCGCCGAAAATATTGCCGTCACAGCACAGCAGTACAAGCACAACAATTATAATAATCCAGATCCATGAATCTGAACCGCCGTTGTTGCATCCGCCTCCAAATAATCCCATAATCAAAACCTCCTTTTAGCATATATTATGCCAAAAAGAGGTTAAGTGTTACGAATTGGCAACCTTCGATTCAGTAAAAATATAATTGCCCGCTTCGTCACGCGTTACATACAAAATAATCTTCGGCATTCCCAGACGTCTTATCACTGTGACCCAGCCGTTTCCCGTTGCCTCAATGGGCGCGTAGGGCGCGTTCGGATAATGCGTTTCAACATAATGCGATATACGCTCGTGCTGTTCCTTAAAGCGTATTTTATTAAACGGGCCTTTTCCCGTTACGGCGCTGTAAATGCCCGCAGCCGCGGCAGTACCGATTAAAAACAATGTTTTCTTTTTCATAAATCAGTCACCTCTGTGATATTCATTATACACGTCACGCTTCGGCAGATTTCTGTCCGAAGCCGCTTTTTTTATAGCGTCCTTTGAGGTCATACCCTCCGCTATATACTTATCCACATGCTCTTTTACGGAAATATTATCCCATACATTTTCCTCTGAATTTTCCGTTTCAACTGCGCCCTCCACGACTATAACGTATTCGCCGCGCGGATTGTTTTCCTCGTAAAATGCCGCCGCTTCATCAAGCGTACAGCGCTTTACCTCCTCATGCAGCTTTGTAAGCTCACGCACAAGCGCAATTTTTCTGTCACCGCCAAAGGCACTGCGCATATCGGAAATTGTATTTTTCAGCTTATGCGGCGCCTCATAGAATATAAGCGTGTGGGTATCGTTTTTCACACTTTCCAAGTGTTCCTTTCTGTGCCGCTTGTTTACCGAAAGAAATCCCTCAAAGGCAAAACGTCTTGTCGGAAGTCCCGAAAGTATCAGCGCATTTATTCCGGCAACAGGTCCCGGAATTGATGTCACATCAATATCGTTTTCAATACAAAGCTTTACCAGATCCTCACCGGGATCGGAAATTGCAGGTGTTCCCGCGTCCGACACAAGCGCGACATTTTTGCCGTTTTTCAGCAACGATATTATATATCCGCCTTTTTCGTGCTTGTTATGCTCGTGGTAGCTGGTAAGCGGCTTTGATATTTCAAAATGGTTTAAAAGCTGTATAGTCCTGCGAGTGTCCTCCGCCGCTATCAGATCAACGCTGTTGAACACCTCAAGACAGCGCGACGATACATCGCCTAAATTACCTATGGGCGTTGCGCATAAGTATAATTTTCCGTTCATATGTTCTCCTTTTTACCTGCCGTAAATCTTGTTTATTTCCTCTGAATATGTACCGTCCTCATTGTACACATACAGCGGCGGCATTAATTTAAGTTCATCTCCGCCCTGGAGCATACCCTCCACAAGCAGCATATTCGGCGCTTTATTGTATGACGGATGCACAAACCGCAGCCTTTTCGGCTCTATCCTGTACTTCCGCATTGTACACATAATATCCGCCAGACGCATGGGACGGTGTACCATAAAAATTCTGCCCTTAGGCACTAAAAGCTGTGCGCTCACACGCAGTATATCGTCCAAAGTACACAGCACCTCATGGCGGGAAACAGACATTGTATCGGTATCATTCTGCGCGCCTCTGCCGCACTTCATGTACGGCGGATTGCAGGTTATCTTGTCAAACCTGCCCTTTCCGTAAATTTCGGGGGCATTTTTCAAATCCCCCTGCGTTATATGTACTCTTTCACCAAGACCGTTATATTCCACACTTCGCTGCGCCATTTCCGCAACATCTGTCTGTATTTCCAGACCGTATATATTCTTCGTTTTGGTCTTTGCCGCAAGCAGCAGCGGAACTATTCCCGTACCGCTGCATAAATCAAGCGTGTTAGCGCTTCGCGCGTCCTTTGCAAAATCAGACAATAAAACGGCATCAACACCGAATTTGAAGCCGTTTTGTTTCTGAATGATGAAAAGACCGTTCTGCAGGTCGTCTAAGCATTCATCGTTTTTTATCATTATTCTTCGTTTGCGATATTGTCCACTACGGCAAAGCTGATTTCACCCATAGCGGCAGTTTGTCCGCCTACTGTTGCCTTAACGTTTGCCTTACCCATATTGTGACGGTATGTCAGAAGGTCAGCATGAAGCTCAAGAGTATCGCCCGGCACTACCTGACGGCGGAACTTGAAGTTACTGATACCTGTGAACACACCAAGCTTGCCTCTGTTTTCAGGCATTGAAAGCAACATTACAGCGCCAACCTGCGCAAGCGCTTCAACAATAAGCACGCCCGGCATTATCGGGTTGCCCGGAAAATGTCCCGTAAACTGCGGCTCATTGGCAGTTACATTCTTGATACCTGTTATGCTCTTGCCCTCTTCAAATTCAACGATTTTGTCAACAAGCAAAAACGGATAACGGTGAGGTAGAATTTTCTGAATTTCTACGTTTGTTAAAGTGATTGGTTCTTTTTTCATAATTTTTATCCTTTCTATTCACTATATTAAGGCTGAGGAAATTTTCACATATTGCCGCACAGACGGGCGCAGCCGTACTCGGTTTACTTCAAGCCCGTATGGGTGGTGAGATACGGAAATTTAACCAGCCGATTAATCTCTGATATATGCCTTCTTATGGAAGATGTGAGTCGGGTCATTTACCGTGTCTATATTTTCCAACGCAATACCTGCTCCGAGTGCCACGCAGTCCACAATGTCCGGCGCAAGAATGACCTTTACGCCTGTTTCGTCCGATATACGCTTATCCAGTCCGTATATCAGCGAACCGCCGCCTGTCATTATAATACCGTCCTGTATAATATCGCCGTGAAGCTCCGGAGGTGTTTCCTCCAGTACCTCGCGCACTCGCTCGGTCATATTATAAACGAAATCATCAAATGCAGGATACAGATCATTTGAGGAAATAATTGCCGACTTCGGCAGTCCGGAAATAACGCTTATTCCCTTTGCTTCGCAAAGAAGCTCCTTTGAACGCGGTATAACTCCGCCTATTTCCAGCTTAATTCTTTCGGCTGTTCTCGGTCCGATCAGCATACCCATTTCTTTACGCATATATCGGATAATAGCCTCATTAAATTCATCACCCGCAATTTTCAGCGAACGGCTCACAACAATTCCGCCAAGTGACAGCACTGCAATATCCGTCGTGCCGCCGCCGATGTCCACAACCATAGTGCCGTGGGGACGTGAAATATCAAATCCGGCGCCAAGCGCCGCCGCAACAGGCTCTTCTATTATATATATATCCTTTGCGCCCACGTCACGCGCCGCCTCAATAACGGCTCTCTGCTCAACGTCCGTCACGCCGCTCGGTACGCACATCATAATGCGCGGATGCCCGACGGTACGAGAAAATATTTTTCTGAAAAAGTGCTTTATCATTTCCTGAGTAAGCGTCAGGTTGGAAATTACGCCGTCAATGAGCGGACGTACCGCCTGAATATGCGGCGGAGTTCTGCCAAGCATCTTAAGCGCGTCATTCCCCACTGCGCATACCTCATTGGTCTTTGTATTAACGGCAATAACTGTCGGCTCACGCAATACAATACCTTTATTCTTTATATAGACAAGCATCGTGGCAGTGCCGAGGTCTATACTTATATCATTATTGAACATTTCTCTGCTCCTAATTTAAGTTATCATATATTTATATTATAACTTATTCTTTCAATTATCTCAACTACTTTTCAGAAGTTTTTTACAATTTTGCAGAAAAATATTTAATATACGCAAAAAGAGGACGCATACGCGTCCCCTTAATAGTCTTCTATCAGAATAAGTCCCAAAGCTGTGAAAGCATTGTAGCTGCCTGAGCTCTTGTAGCATTAGCCTTTGGCTGGAATGAACCGTCATCCATACCATTGATAATGCCTAAGTTAACTGCATTTTTAACATCATCAACTGCCCAAGCTGCAATATCAGCATTATCTGTGAATGCAAGGTCTTTTGCTTCCTTAACCTCAACGTTCTTATATGCAGCAGCCTTTGCTACCATAGATGCCATTTCTTCTCTTGTAATAGGTGTTTCAAGGTCCTCACTCGTAGCAACAGCAATATCATCAGCTATAAGATTTGCAGCCTTTGCGGCATTTACAAACTTAGTTGCCCAGTGACCCTCTGTATCTGTTGTTTCAATCTTAAGAGCGTTTACGATAAGAGTTGCGAACTGACCCTTTGTTACTGTACCGTCAGGAGCAAAGTGTGTATCGTCCATACCGTTGATAACGCCTGCCTTATACATCTTTTCGATGTATGGCTTACCCCAGTGACCGTCAATGTCTACAAACGGTGTAGCGCCTGCTGATGGTGTAGCCGGTGCGCTGCCTGCTTCCGGAAGCAATGACTCATCAAATGCTGTCGGAACGTACTTGTTTGAAACAAGCTTAACGTTTGCAGCCGGCT
>CAMCPC010000030.1 GCA_945876665.1 uncultured Oscillospiraceae bacterium | reverse complement strand
ATGGAAAATATTATTTCAGCCCCAAAATAAGCTATGACTATTTTGATATAACCGACTGGGATTTATCATATGACCATAAATTTATTAACTGATTTTCGAAAAAAGCTCATATAGGTCACATTTATGGAGGTAAAATATGAAAAAAAGGATTATCTGTGTTGTTTTTATGTTGTTTGCACTCGTCATATGTATGGCAATAGCTGCAAGCGCTGAATCATTTGATGTCAAAAGCTACGACTTGAAGCTTTTGCAGGAAGGTAAATTCCCTGATTTGTATACAGATATTGATGCATTAGAGGAATTCGGGGATTATATAAAAACTGCTTTGTTAAATAAGGATGACAGTATAGAAATATCGTCCTCGAAATTAACTGCTGATGATGCAGCAAAACTGTATGAGGATGTAATAAATCACGCGCCAAAGTTAGACTATGTTTTGGGAAAGGTAAACATAGAGGAATCAGACGGCAGATTGTATATCTACCCCAAATACGATAACAGCGTATCACTTTATGCAACATCTTCGGTGATGAAGGAGGCAGTGAACGATATATTGGCGCAGGTCAAACCCGGAATGAGCGATGTTGAAAAAGTTCTTGCCGTTCACGATTATATAGTGCTGCATTATCAATATGACTTGACATATTCAATATATTACGCCAAAGAATTCTTTGAAAATAAGCGCGGTGTATGTAATGCGTATACGCTTGCAATCGGATATATCATGGACGAATTGGGGATTCCGTGGGATTTTGTAACGAGTTCATCAATGAACCATGCATGGAATATGGTTAAGCTTGATAATAAGTGGTATCATATAGATGCCACTTGGGATGATCCGATATCCGACAAATGCGGAAAATGCAGACACGCATATTTTCTTTTAAGCGATGACGCTATTTCGGATGATACTCATCGCCATTTTGGTTGGGATAGTAAATACAGTGCCACAAGTACAAGATATGATGAATTTTTTTGGAATGATATAGATTCCAACATACAATACTATAACGGCGAATGGTATGGAGTGAAAAATGAGTGGTCTGATGAACCGGGAATATTCAAATACAATTTTTCGGATAACACTGAGACCATTGTCCATTCAATAGAGCTGCTATTCAGTGAATATACAAACGCAATAGGAATATACAACGATTGTCTTTACTTCGCAACAGACAATAGCTTTTCAACGACCCAATCATCACTATATATTGCTCCGATGGATGACATAAACAATTTTGCACTGATATCAAATCTTAATATTGATAATGATGGTAAAAATTTAAACGGTTTTTATTTTGAAAATGGTCAGCTTATATATGCTTTAGCTGATGATGAATTTTACAGTGCTTCAAGTAAGGATTATTATAAATATCGCTATTTTTACACTAAGAATCTGAGAAATTACAAATACAATGATTATACCATAGACTGGACTTATGATAACGGGGTTTTAACATTAAATTCAAATGCCGGAATCATTACTTCTGCAGGAGAATGGTCTGAACATGCTGATGAAATCACGTCTGTTGTTATTAATAAAGGTGTGAGCGGAATATATAATCAGTCATTTAAAGATTTCTCAAAAATGAAAAATATACAAATTCCTAACACCGTAAAAACTATTGGTGATTCTGCTTTTAATCGGTGCGGCAGTTTAGAATATATAGAAATCCCCGATACCGTAAAATCTATTGGTGATTCTGCTTTTGAGCAGTGCGGCAGTTTAGAATATATAGAAATCCCCGATACCGTAAAAACTATTGGTGATTCTGCTTTTTCTAACTGCCAAAGTTTAAAATCAGTAGAAATCCCCAACAGTGTGACAAAAATCGGCACATTTTCCTTTGCCCACTGCACTGCTTTAGAGTGTGTGGAAATCCCAAGCAGTGTAAAAGAAATTTCAGATTATGCGTTTTATAACTGCACAGGATTAACTGACGTTTATTATAGCGGAACCGAAGCGGAATGGGCTGCTGTTACCATAGGCGAAAACAACTCATCTCTTACTGATGCAACAATTCACTTTGGCAGCACTATGCCTGCGCCCCGAATTACAGATGCGACAATTACGCAGACAAGCAAGGGGTATAAATTAAACGCATCACTTGATGACACATATTACGGATCTTCTTTGATCGTTGTTTTATACAATAATAATTTAATGTCGGCTGTCGCAGAAAAACGTATTAACTTTGGCGACACCTCTGCTGAGGTTGAACTGCCCGACTGCAATGCGGACAGCGCAAAGGTATTTATATGGGACAGCTTAAAAGGTATGAAGCCTCTGTGTACTGCCATACCGATAGACAGCGGTGACTTTATTATTAAATAATACTGTACAATAAAAAATGGTGAGGATTGAGCTGCCTCACCATTTTTTGTTGCGTTTCGCAAAAACAAACAAACCTATATTTTTTTTGAAAATTTTGCTTGTTTTTGAAGTCAAAACAAAACAAAATTTTTCGTAACAATTTGTAACAACTTTTTAAATCCTTTAAACAATTTTGTAAGTGCTCTGTTGTTGAAAACAGCGTGAAATAAGCATATAATAAAGGTACAAACAAAACAGAAGGGATGTGTTGAATATGATGAAAAAGAGAATGTGCGGCATAGCGCTTGTGATGGTGGTTCTCATTATGCAGTTAAGCGCATTTGCGTCATCATATGCGACATATTCCGTAAGCGGCGGAAAGGCTGTTCTTTCCGATACAGATAATCTCGGAGAATATGTAACAGTGCCTGAAACATTTGAGGGCGCGGTGATTGAGGGAATAGGCGCAAACTCTTTTGAGGGTGATGTGAATCTAAAGAGTGTAACCCTTCCCGAAACGGTAGCTTTTATCGAATGGGGCGCGTTTGAAAACTGCGAAAATCTGACAAATGTAAACATACCCGAAAAAGTGGAAATGATAGAGGATATGACATTTTCAGGATGCAAGAGCCTTGCCGAGATAAAGCTTCCTGCAAAGCTGATGGCTGTAGGTGTTAAGGCATTTGCCGGTACTGCACTAAAAGAGGTTGTAATTCCCGAAGAAACTCAGGCTATAGACATAAAGGCATTTGAGAACTGTGATCAGCTTGAAAAGGTAACATTGCCCGCGGGATTGGTTTACATAGGCGAGGGTGCGTTTGATGGCTGCAAAAACGTCACGGTTGAGTGCGTGAAGGGTACATATGCAGAAAATTATTTGAAGGCAAATAATGTTTCTTACATTGCCCGATAGTATAAAAATCAAATATTGGTAAATAATTGAAAGACGGCGTTTTAGTGCCGTCTTTTGATATATGTGTCATAAAAATGTAACAATCTATTTACAACTTCGTGCAGGTTTTTTTGTTGACGGAGTAGAATTTAAATGATATAATATCATATATTGTAATATTTGAGGACAATCTTGGATTTTTGGAGGTTAAACAGTGAAGGTTAGATTTAATGTAAAAAGATATTTCCAGGTGCTTGGAATATCACTTGCAGTAATAATAGCGGCTGCAGCTGTATGTATGGGATTTGATTTCACAGGAAGCAGAAACACCGAAATGGTCGACAATACTTCCACGGTTGAAGCTTCAGGCGGAAAAATCAATGTGCTGCTTATGGGTACTGACGTTGAGGGTTTGAGAACAGATGCCATTATGCTTGCAAGTATTGACACAGATAATAAAGTAGTCAATATGCTGACTATCCCTCGTGATACAAGAATGTATATAGGAAACAGATACCAGAAAATTAATGCGGCGCATGCCTTTGTAGGCAAGGACGGCAAAATCGGCGGACCTACCGCAACCTGCGAAGCTGTTACAAGGCTTACGGGCATTCCGATTAATTATTATGTTGACTTCACATTTGACGCGGTGGCTCATGTAGTGAATGAGCTTGGACCTATAGAATTTGAAATTCCCGACCTTTACGGCGACGGCGTAGGTATGGTATATGACGACCCTGTACAGAGTCTTCATATAAATCTTCCGCCGGGCAAATACGGTGAGGGAAGTGACTGTGATTATCCGGGACTTACCGGTCAGCAGGCTGTGTGGCTTATGCGTTACAGACACGGTAATGTCAATCCTAATACGGGAACTTTCAAGGGATATACAAACGGCGATACGGACAGAGTTGAGATGCAGCAGAGGTTTATAAAGGCTGTCGTAGACCAGAAGGTTAACGCGTCGCTTATAATGAAAATCCCTGCGATATTCAAGGAGCTAAGCTCTGAAATTAAAACAAACTTCACTGTAAATGACGTTATAAAATATTCAAAGTATATTACAAATTTCACAAGCGCAAGCATCAATTCGTATTCTCTTCCGGGTGAGTACAGCACAGACCCTTCAAACGGTGACGTGTGGATACCGGATATGGATGAAATAAGAGAAATGACTCAGTCGGTATTCGGTTATGATGCAAGCAATATCACTACAGGAAATCCAAATGATACGAAAAGCGCAGAAGAAGGAAAAACTACTTCATCAGTTTCTTCTTCGAGCGGCTCGTCGTCATACAGTTCATCAGAAAGCAGCGGATCAGGAAGTTCATATTCGTCAAGCAGCAGCTCAGGTTCGTCTTCGGGAAGCTCGGGATATTCAACAAACAGCAGCTCCTCCGGCTCATCTTCGAAGACAAGCAGCTCGTCAGGGTCTGACAGTTCATCTTCCGGAAGCAAGAACAGTTCTTCCGAAAGCAGTTCTTCATCTTCGTCGGGAGAATCCTCGCAGAGCAGCAGCTCGGAAAGCTCTTCCGGCAGCAGCTCGGACAGCAGCTCGGACAATGACATTTCTGTTTCTGAATACAGTGGCGACAGCTATGAAAGCGACAATTAATAAATTTTATTCAAAAATGTCTTGAAATTATTGGACATATATGATATAATCTTTATTATAGATGAATATACTATATTCAGAAAGAGTGGGTTTACCCACTCTTTCGTTTGTAATAAGAATAATTACGGAGGTACAGATGGCGAACAAAACAGAAATAAAGGCTCTTGAAATCGGTGAACCGATTGCCGAAAAGCAAAATGTATACATTGTCGATGTAGATTATAAGAAGTCAGAGGAAACGTATTCGCTCTGCTATTATATCGACAAAGAAGGCGGAATCGGCATTGATGAATGTGAATTGTTTTCCAAGGCGGTTGAGGAGGTGCTTGACGCGGAGGACTTTATAGAAAACAATTATACTCTTGAGGTATCGTCACCGGGAGCGGACAGAAAGCTTACAAAGGAACGCGAATTTCTTTATTATATAGGCAGAGAGGTTGACGTGAAGCTTTATAAGGCTGAAAACGGCGTCAAGGAATTTACCGGAGTGCTTAAAGACTATAAGGACGGTACGGCATTTGTCGATGTGGACGGAAATGTTATGGAAATACCTGCCAAACAGGCGGTTTATATAAGATTATCATTCAAGTTTTAGAGAGGAAGATTTAAAAAAATGGAAAAGGGATTATTTGAAGTTTTAACAGAAATCGGCGAGGAAAAGGGGATAAGCCCCGATGTGCTTATTGACGCGCTGGAAGCTGCGCTTGTTGCGGCATACAAGAAGAATTTTAACAGTGCGCAGAACGTTGAAGTGCAGATAGACAGAGAAAAGGGCAGTGTAAAGGTATTTGCACAGAAGGAGGTCGTTGACCTTGTATATGACGATCAGGAGGAAATTTCTCTTGACGATGCAAGAGAAATAAACGGCAACTATAATATCGGTGACATTGTCAATATAGAGGTGACACCGAAGAATTTCGGCAGAATCAGCGCAATGACTGCAAAGCAGGTTGTTACGCAGAGAATAAGAGAAGCCGAAAGAGGAATAATTTACAGTGAGTATACCGAAAAGACAAACGATATTGTTACAGGTACTATTGAAAGAATAGAACGCGGAAACGTGTTTATAGACATCGGCAAGATTGAAGCAATGCTTCCCGAAAAGGAACAGCCTATAGGTGAAACATATGAGATAGGTCAGATGATTAAGTGCTACGTCAGCGAGGTAAGAAGCGGAACAAGAGGCACTCAGATAGTTGTTTCAAGAACTCATCCGGGACTTGTAAAGAAGCTTTTTGAAACAGAGGTTCCCGAAATTGCCGAGGGCATTGTTGAGATAAAGAACATAGCGCGTGAGGGTGGCTCAAGAACAAAGATTGCCGTTTACTCAAATGACCCGAATGTTGACGCGCAGGGCGCATGTATAGGACCTAAGGGTTTAAGAGTCCAGAACATAGGCGACGAGCTGAGAAACGAAAAGATAGACATAGTAAAGTGGAGCGAGGACCCTGCTGAATTTATCGCGGCAAGCCTTAGCCCCGCAAAGGTTGTTTCAACTGAAATAAATGAGGAAGAAAAGAGCGCTCATGTAACAGTGCCTGAATATCAGCTTTCACTTGCAATCGGCAAGTCAGGTCAGAATGTACGTCTTGCAGCAAGACTAACAGGCTGGAAGATTGATATAAGCGCTGAAGAATAAGAGGAAGTTAAGATATGAAGCACATACCATTAAGGATGTGCATCGCATGCAGACAAATGTATCCGCAATGTGAGCTTATCAGAATAGTGCGTGACAACGAAACAGACGAGGTAAAGCTTGATATGAATAAGAAGCTTTTCGGACGAGGAGCGTACATCTGTAAAAATGCCGAGTGCATACAGAAGGCGGAGAAAAAACGAGGGATAGAGCGTCATTTCAAATGTGCTGTCCCAAAGGAACTATATAAAGCGGCGGAGGAATTGATTTGAACGAAAAATTTCTTGGAATGCTCGGACTTGCAAAGCGGGCGGGAAAGATTCAGACAGGTGAGGATATATGCTCCAAGGCTGTTAAAAGCGGAATTTCAAAGCTTATTATAGTAGCATGTGACGCATCTGACAACACAAAAAAATCAATAACAAATTCATGTAAGTATTATAACGTACAATACATTGAAAAATGCAGTAAGGCGGAGCTTGGTAAGTTTACAGGAGCAGACAGCCGCGCGGTAGTTTCCGTGAATGACGACAATTTTGCGAAAGCAATTTTAGATAAATTAAACTAATCCCTCTGGGACATTGGAGAAAGGGTGATGCGAATATGGCAGAAACAATAAAACTTGGTGAGATATCAAAAAGACTGAAAATCACAAATAAGGATATAATAGCAAAGCTTGCAGAATACGGGGTAGAGCTGAAAAGCGCCGCAAGTGTTGTAAACGAGGAAACAATAGGACTGATTCTTGATATATACACACAGGCGAACGAGGTATCCGAGGAGGAAATCCTTGAGATGAAAGCAGATGCTGTAAAGAAACAGAGCAAGGATTCGGAGAAGAAGGAAGAAGTAAAGCAGGAAGAAAAGAAAGAGGTTAAGGCTGAAGCTGAAAAAGCAGAGAAGAAAGAAACTAAGGCTGAAAAAGCAGAAAAGAAAGATGCCAAGACCGAAAAAACAGAGAAAAAAGAGGAAAAGCCTGCTCCGAAAAAGACAGAGGAAAAGCCAAAGAATGAAAAGCATAAGAAGGTTGCTAAAAAGCAGTCGGGACAGAAGATTGACCTCAGCAATGTAGACCGTTCAAATGTTGAAGAGGAATATGTTGTAAAAACAGAGGAAAGAAAGCGTCATGTTGATACGCGTCAGTCAACTGTTGAGCTTGACGCGATTGAATCGCGCGAGAGAATCGAGGATATGGTTCCCGACAACATAAAGATGGATAAAAAGGGCGGAAAGGTTAAGAATAAGAAGGGCGGCAAAAACCGCCGTGAAAAGGAAAAGAACCAGCCGCAGCCGAAGAAGGAAATCAAGGCAAAGGTTATAACCGAAATAGAAATCCCCGAAACAATCACAGTCGGAGAATTTGCGTCAAAGATGGGCAAGACAGCCGCAGAGGTTGTAAAGAAGCTTATGATGCTTGGCGTTATGGCTACGCAGAATCAAGCAATAGACTTTGAAACGGCTCAGCTTATCGGTGATGATTTCGGAATAACCGTAAAGCAGGAGGTTGTCCTTACAAAAGAGGATATGCTTATGATTGAGACAGAGCATGAGGATAAGGAGGAAGACCTTGTTCCGCGTCCGCCTGTAGTTGTTGTAATGGGTCACGTTGACCACGGTAAGACATCGCTTCTTGACGCAATCCGTCATACAAGCGTAACTGAAAATGAAGCAGGCGGTATCACGCAGCACATAGGCGCTTACAGCGTAAAGCTCAACGACAGAGTAATTACATTCCTTGACACACCGGGTCATGAAGCGTTCACGACAATGCGTGCGAGAGGTGCGCAGGTAACTGACGTGGCAATCCTTGTTGTTGCCGCTGATGACGGTATCATGCCGCAGACAGTCGAGGCTATCAATCACGCAAAGGCGGCAGGTGTTACAATCGTTGTCGCAATCAATAAGATAGATAAAGAGGGCGCAAATCCTGACAGAGTAAAGCAGGCGCTTGTTGAATATGAGCTTGTTCCCGAGGAATGGGGCGGCGACACTGTTTGTGTTGAAATTTCAGCCAAGAAGCGCATCAATATAGACGGACTTCTTGAAATGGTACTGCTTGTTGCGGATATGCAGGAGCTTAAGGCTAATCCTAACCGTGACGCGCAGGGCAGCGTAATCGAAGCGGAAATTGATAAGGGACGCGGTCCTGTTGCAACTGTACTTGTACAGAACGGTACGCTTAATGTCGGCGACTTTGTAATCGCGGGAACAGCTGTCGGCAGAGTCCGCGCAATGATTAACGACAAGGGCAGACGCGTTAAGACCGCTACTCCGTCAACTCCTGTTGAGATACTTGGTCTTTCAGAAGCACCGTCAGGCGGTGACACATTCATGGTTGTAAATAATGAAAAGCTTGCTCGTGACGTTGCAGAACAGAGAAAACAGCAGATGCAGGAAACTAAATTCAATCAGGTGGTTAAGGTTTCTCTTGATAATCTGTTCAGCCAGATTGACGAGGGTAACATGAAGGAGCTTAACGTAATCATCAAGGCTGACGTACAGGGCAGTGTTGAAGCCGTTAAGCAGTCACTTGAAAAGCTTTCAAACGACGAGGTAAGAGTAAGAGCTATCCACGGCGGCGTCGGTGCTATCAATGAGTCTGATGTAATGCTTGCGAACGCTTCAAACGCAATTATTGTCGGCTTTAACGTAAGACCTGACGCGGGCGCTGTCGCATCGGCAGAGCAGCAGGAGGTAGACATCAGACTTTACAGAGTTATCTATCAGGCTATCGAGGAAATCGAAGCGGCTATGAAGGGTATGCTTGACCCTGAATACAGAGAGGTTGTGCTTGGCTATGCTGAGGTACGTCAGACCTTTAAGGTTTCAAATGTGGGTACTATAGCAGGATGTTACGTCACACAGGGTAAGATTCAGCGTAACGCTGAAATCCGTATTGTACGTAACGGTATTATAATCCATGAGGGCAAGATTGATTCGCTTAAGCGTTTCAAGGACGACGCAAAAGAGGTTGCGGAAAACTTCGAGTGCGGTCTTGGTGTCGAGAATTTCAACGACATCAAGGAGGGCGACACAATTGAGTGTTTCGTTATGGAAGAG
>CAMCPC010000029.1 GCA_945876665.1 uncultured Oscillospiraceae bacterium | reverse complement strand
CATCAATAAGCAGCTGTCCCTCCTCATCAGGGTCGCCCGCGTGTATGACCGACTCTGATTCCCTCAGAAGCTCACCGATTAAGTTAACGCGCTGCTCCTTTGTTTCATAGTTTCTGCCCCTTGATGTGTCCTGTCCGATTTTAAGCTCCCAGTTGTCGAAAAATATAGGCAAATCCTCAAGCGACCATTTCTTGTATTTTATATCATAATCCTCCGGTTCTTTGAGCGTCAGCATATGTCCGAATACCCACGTGACGGTGTAATTGCCCTTACGAATAAATCTGCTGTTTCTTTCAGTGACCGTCCCCTGCAGCGCGTCCGCTATGTCGCGCCCTAATGACGGTTTCTCTGCTATTACCAATATCATCTGTCGTTCCGTTCCTTGTAAAATATTTATATTATTTTACCATACCATGCGGATAAATGCCACATATGTACTGTAAATTATTTTTCCACCTGTTAAGTATAGCACAAATCTGTCAACTTTTCAATTATACTTGATTTTTCTCAAAAAACACTTGACAAAACACCTCAAATTATGGTATTATATTGTGCGTAGCTTAAATAAGCTATATGCGCTCGTAGCTCAGCTGGATAGAGCGTTCGGCTACGAACCGAAAGGTCGGGGGTTCAAGTCCCTCCGGGCGTACCATAAAAACGGCTTAAAACCTTGTGTTTTAAGCCGTTTTTTATTTTTTCTTTATTGTGCCATTTTCGCATTTGGTCTTTATTGAGTACATCCAAAGGCTATCCTTATTTATTTCATACGCAATTTTATCGGATAAAACCAAACTCGTTTATAAACATATCAATATTAATTCTGTTATTTGGCAAACAATGTACCGTTTTCCAATCTTTCACACGCATCGTAATAGCTTTCGGGAGTTCCTATATCAATGCGTACCGCGTCGAATACATAAGCGTATACATCCTTTTTACCGATAAGCCACGGGATAAAATGTCCGGGCGCGTCAGGGTTATTGCCCTCTTTGAGATACTCGTCTATAAGCGGCAAAGTATCCTTTTTATACAGATAGAACGGCGGAACACCCAGATCTGACTTCGGGTTTTCAGGCTTTTCCTCAAAGCTCTTAACCTTTCCGTCCTCCTCAAGCTCCACAACACCCATAGAATGAAGATCATTCTTGTTTTCAATTGTGTGCGCACAAATCATGTCCTTATCCTTTGCGCGGTACATATCCGTAAAATCGGTAAGCGGAAATCCAAATATATTATCGCTCGCCATAACAAGGATTTCATCATCTATATTTTCCATATCAATAACATACTTAAGGTCACCTATCGCGCCAAGTCTGTTATCATTATTCGTTGTATGGTCGTTTAAAACCTTTATCTTCTTCGGACCCTTATATGTCTTGCTCCAGTCCGAAAACTGCGTATAAAACTTCTCGTTTGTGACTATATAGATAGTCTCAACATCGCCCACTTCATCAATCTTATCCGTAACCATTTCCAGTATGGTCTTATCGCCAAGCTTAAGAAGTGCCTTTGGCATATTTTCCGTCAACGGGTACAATCTTGTGGCATAGCCTGCCGCCAGTAATATACACTGCATAATCTCTCTCCTAATATTCCCCTGTTTCCCCTATTACTTATTTTCTATTTTCTCAACAAGAGCCTTAATCTTATTTACAGGATCAAGAAGTCTTGAAATAGTTTCATCATGGTTAAGAGTATCTATAAGAAGCGAAATATACTTTGACATATCTACTTCGCAATACCATTCACGAGTTGCAAGGTCAGGATTTCTGTATATAAGGTTAGTAGTGAAAATCTTATCCACAATACCCTCCTTGAACGCCTCATCAAAGCACTCAAGACCATTACAGAAAAGACCGAAGGAAGCAAATACGAATATTCTCTTTGCGCCCTGACCCTTAAGGTTTCTTGCAACGTCTATAACAGACTCACCTGACGAAATCATATCATCTACTATGATAACGTCCTTACCGTTTACATCGCGTCCCAAGTATTCATGCGCCTCAATAGGGTTCTTGCCGTTAACTATTCTTGAATAGTCACGTCTTTTATAGAACATACCAAGGTCAAGCTTCAGCACTGATGAATAGTACATACATCTTGACATACCACCCTCATCGGGAGATATTACCATTGTGTCAAACTTATTCAGTGAAATGTCAGGAACGGCTCTTACAAGCGCCTTTATCATCTGATAGGTAGCCTGAACATCGTCAAAGCCTGAAAGCGGAATTGCATTTGAAATTCTCGGGTCATGTGCGTCAAATGTGATAATATTTGCAACGCCCATGCCGACAAGTTCCTGAAGCATAAGCGCCGCGTCAAGTGACTCACGTCCGCTTCTTTTATGCTGTCTGCCCTCATAAAGCATCGGCATAACAACAGTTACACGTCTTGCCTTACCGCCCATAGCGGCTATAATACGCTTCAAGTCCTGATAATGGTCGTCAGGGCTCATATGATTTTCCACACCGTACATCTTATAAGTAACACCATAGTTGAAAACGTCACATATAATATATACGTCATGTCCTCTTACCGTTTCGTCAATCACACACTTACCCTCGCCTGTGCCGAATCTCGGACAGGTTACATGAGTAACGTATGTTTCATAATTCTCATATCCGCGGAATGCCTTAAGATATTCGTCAATCCTTGCTGTTATTTCTTCACAGCCCTTCATACTGATAATACTCAGCTTACCTACAATCGGTGTTTCGTCACTTATAAAATTGTTTGTCATAGTAATTCTCCTTCTTGACAGGTATGTAATTTTACATTTGTTTTACATATATTTAAAATATATCATATATTTTTCGCTTTTGCAAGTGACATATCTTATTATTTTCCGTAAAAAGAATGATTATATTTTGTACATTTTTCTTTTTTCCTGTAGTTTATTGACAAATATCCTGTAAAAGCTGATTTACACAAACTCCTTTCACCGGATGAATTGCGTACGGAGCAATCTGACATAGCGGTTTTAAGACAAATTCCCTATTCACTGCTTCGGGGTGGGGTATTATCAGCTCCTCGTCATACAGGATAATATCGTCATACAGGATAATATCCAAATCCAGTGTTCTCGGTCCCCAGTGAATATTTCGCGTGCGTTCATGCGCCGCTTCTATCGTATGGAGAAATTCAAGAAGCTCATGCGGTGTATACAGCGTTTCCGCCTCAATACATCCGTTCAGAAAATCGTCCTGCTCAACGCCGCCCACAGGCTTTGTCATTATAAAGTCAGACACCTTTTTTACCCTACACCGTTTATCCGCATCAATTTCCTTTACAGCATCATCAAGATGACGGTGTATATCTCCCATATTTGAGCCTAATGCAATATATGCCTTATGCCATTTTCTTGTAATTTCCACCTTGACCGTATCAACGCTCATCTGAATCGGCGCCCATGGTTTTTTCACTGTGACCGTAACCTCTCTTACCGCCTCATATTCAAGCAGTATCTGCTCCGCTATCCTCTCCGCCGCCGCTTCAATCAGATTAAATGTGCTGCTCTGCATCTCACGTTCTATCAATTTGCAGACCTCGGCATAATTCACTGAATTTTCAATATTATCCGTTATTCCCGCGCGTCGTGTGTCACAAAAAAGGACAGCATCTATAACAAATTTCTGCCCAAGTACATTTTCCTCTTTAAGCACGCCATGATTCGCAAAAATCTCCAGAGAGTCAATTATTATTTTATCCACGCCAATCACCAATTTCCTTTACTACTGTTTATTATTGCCTCTGTCATCATAATCGCGCGCTTGTTTTCAAGCACATCATGCACGCGCACAAACATACATCCCTTTATAACAGCCATAACCGTTGTTGCAATAGTCCCCTCCAGACGCTGATCTGACGGCAAATCCAGCGTCAGACCAATCATGGACTTTCTTGATGTACCCAGAAGAACAGGATAGCCTATTTCATTCATACGCTCAAGATTGTTTGTCATTATCAGATTTTCCTTATATGATTTCGCAAAGCCTATACCCGGATCAAGAACTATTTTATCCTTCTGTATGCCTGCCCTTTTTGCAATTTCAACCGATTCACGCAAATCATTCAGCACATCGTCTACAAAGGAATTATACTGCGCGTTTTTCCTGTTGTGCATAAGACAGCATGCCGCGCCGCTTTCGCTTATCACCTTTGCCATATTCCCGTCATACTTCAGACCCCATATGTCGTTTATCATGTCCGCACCTGCCGAAACAGCCGCTGACGCCACCGCGCTTTTATATGTGTCTATTGATACGGGAATATCAAAATTCTGTTTTATTTTCTCAATCACGGGAACAACTCTCTCTATTTCCTCACTGTCGCTTATCTGCGTATAATTAGGGCGTGTGGATTCTCCTCCCACATCAATTATATCAGCACCGTCATTTACAAGCTCCTCTGTATGCTTTAAGGCTCTGTCAATATCATTGAACCTGCCTCCGTCCGAAAAAGAATCGGGCGTCACATTAAGTATACCCATTACATATGTATGTTTCCCAAATTCTCTGTTTCCTATAAACATCAATGATTTCCTCCTATATCACTATATCCATGTTTTTCTCGTCATCGCTCCATTTGCAGGTATCCGCCGCACCGCATACCATACACATACGTGTCTGCTTGTCTGCCGCCGCTATAACATCACTGAGAGTTTTTATCCTACCGGAATTTTTTCTGTGGCATTTCACAGCATCTGCAATCTGCTTTGTTTCATCTGCGGTGAAGCCGCATTCAGGAAGAATTTCCTCCGCAATTTCAGCGCCCGCCTTATGATGATGAATCCCCTCCGTATACTGCGCATATCTGCCGATATCATGCATAAGCGCCGCACCGTATATAAGCTCCTTACGGATATCAAGCTTATTTTCAAGATTTATTATATATGCCGCCCTTGCCACGTCCATAAGATGATTGATACCGTGATTGCAGTATATTCTATCTTTTTCCGCTTCCTCTGTCTGCGACAGTATTTTAAGATACTTTTCATTCCTTAAAATACGGCTGCATTTGCGCATACAAAGCATATTATCCGCTTTTTCCTTAAGCTCTCCCAAAAATGACAGCGAACCAAATGCAACAATCACTGCGTCATTTCTTCCTATACAGCATTTCAATGCTGTATCCATGCTCACCGCGCTTACATTCCGATTATATTCACGCACTGTTTCCGCAAGCTCCGCATTATCAAGACCCCGCGGATTATCAGGTGTAATCGTATAAATATACTCCGCCGACGGAGCCGTTATTTCCGCTATTTTTTTGTACTCCTTGTCACGCAATACACCCATTATATAAACAATTTTTCTTCCGCTGTAATACTTTTCAATACTCTCATGAAGTCGTTTCGCACCGTCAATATTATGCGCGCCGTCTATAATAAAAACAGGCTCGTCACAAATTCTTTCAAAACGCCCATGCCAGACGGTATTTTTCAAGCCGTTTTCAATATTATTTTCCTTAATGCCAAAATCCGTCAGCTGTCTGCACACAGCCGCCGCAAGACTCGCATTTTGACGCTGATATTCACCGTCAAGGGATATTTCGTATTCCTCCTCGTCATTGCACACAATCAGCTCCGCATTTTTTTCACGGCATTTTCTCTCTATCACTTCCATTACTGCCTTTTCCTGACGCGCTGAAACGACAAGCCCGTTTTCCTTTATAATACCCGCCTTTGCCTCGGCTATGTCCTCTATTGTATTCCCAAGAAACCTCATATGATCCATGCTTATAGGCGTAATAACCGATACAACACTTTTTGATATTACGTTGGTTGCGTCCATACCGCCGCCCATGCCTGCCTCTATCAGAACTATATCGCATTTTTCATCTCGAAAGTACGCAAAAGCTGCCGCTGTTTCCATTTCAAACGGCGTAGGGTGCGGTGTCATTTTGTCCGCAATTTCTCTTATACGGCTTATATAGTATGCGTATTGCAGTCCACTCATAATCCTGCCGGTTATCCAGAATTGCGCTCAATATTCAAACACCGCAGGCGAAACAAGCCGCCCCGTTTTAAGTCCGGCATCTGTCAGAGTCGCTTCGATAAACGCCCCTGTACTTCCCTTACCGTTTGTGCCGGCAATATGAATGATTTTCAAATCCTCCTGCGGATTTCCGAGAGAATTGCACAGCTCCGTTATATTGGCAAGTCCGGGCACTATTCCGTACTCTGCCGCCTTTTTTATATAATTACGCGCTTCATCATAATCCATATCAATGCTCATATCCTTTCAGCCAAAGCCTATCCCGTCAAAAAAAGCTCTCATGTCATGCCGGCCGGCAAAACAAGAGAGCTTGTATTCCTGTATTGCAAATCAGCGGGATGCAGTCCGTGTACCGCAAGCGTCACCGCTTTTCGTCAGAGCGACAACTCCCCGTTCACTCCGCACTTTACGCACACAGACCTACTCTGTTGTTTGATTGTAAATATCATTATACACCTGTATCCCTTTTTTTGCAATATACAAATCACAATTTACAATAATATTTTGATTTTATATTGAAAAAAAATACCAATCATAGTATAATCATTTATTATAACACGAAAGGAAAGTTAAGATGAAAGCTGCATTAAACTCATCAAGAAAACAAGGCAAAATAAGCAAATACATTTACGGACAATTTGCTGAGCATCTTGGAAGATGTATATACGAGGGATTGTACGTTGAAGATGAAAGCATACCAAACAAAAACGGTATGCGTACCGACGTGGTAAACGCCCTCAGGGAGCTTGAAATCCCTGTACTGCGCTGGCCGGGCGGCTGCTTTGCGGACGACTACCACTGGCGCGACGGTATCGGCGACAAATCAAAGCGTCCGTACATGGTAAACACAAACTGGGGCGGCGTTGTTGAAAACAACCACTTCGGCACTCACGAATTTTTTGAGCTGTGCGAACAGCTTGGCACAGAGCCGTACATATGCGGAAACGTGGGCAGCGGAACGGTTCAGGAGATGCGCGACTGGGTTGAGTACATGACCTTTGACGGCGACTCCCCTCTTGCAAATGAGCGCCGCGCAAACGGCAGAAAAGAGCCGTGGAAGCTGAAATTCTTCGGTGTCGGCAACGAAAACTGGGGCTGCGGCGGAAATATGCGCGCCGAATTTTACGCAGACCAATACAGAAGATACGCCACATTCATAAGAAACTACGGCGAAGAACCAATCTACAAAATCGCGGGCGGTCCTAACAGCGATGATGCAAACTGGACAGAAGTCCTTATGAAAAATATCAGTCATGCGACAAATGGTATTTCTCTTCATAATTATACATTTGAACACAATTGGGACAACAAGGGCAGCGCAACTCAGTTTGACAAGGACGGTTGGTACAGCCTTATGGCAGACGCACAAAGAATGGAAAAAAACATCTGTCTGCACGAGGCAATTATGGACAGATACGACCCTGAAAATAAAATTGATCTTATCGTTGACGAATGGGGTAACTGGTTTAACGTTGAACCGGGTACAAATCCGGGATTTCTGTATCAGCAGAACACTATGCGCGACGTGATAAGCGGTATGCTTATCCTGCATATTTTCCACAATCATAACAAGCGTGTGAAAATGGCAAATATCGCACAGATGGTAAACGTGCTTCAGTCTATGATTCTGACCGAGGGCGAAAAAATGGTGCTTACACCCACGTATCACCTATTCAGAATGATGAAAGGACATATGGACGGCGAAAAGCTTGACATCGACTACAATGGCGGCGAAATAGACGTTGACGGAGTTAAGGTTCCGAAAATAAGCGTTTCCGCATCTGAAAAGAACGGCGCAGTCACAATTTCCATGTGCAACGTAAGCCTTGACAGCGACGAGGATATTGAAATCGCATTGCGTGACAGGGATTTCACCTCTGCACAGGCTGAAATTCTTACTTCTAAGAACATGAACGACTGCAACACATTTGACGCTCCCGAAACAGTCAAGCCCAAAAAGCTTGACGTCACACTTAACGGCGGCACTCTTACATTAAAGCTGCCGAAAATGAGCGCCGCAGTAATCACATTAAAATAATGGCAAAATGCAAAAGGTGCGGAATGAAAACCGTACTTTCCGAAAACGATATACAAAAGATGATAGACGAAGTTACCTCAATGAAAGGCATACGCCTTGCCGATGAAGATACGTACAAGGCAAGGTTTGATACGTGCATGGAATGCGAAAGCCTTATGTACGGCTCAACCTGCGCACATTGCGGCTGCGTTATGCAGGTACGCGCGCGCCTTTCTGACGGTAAATGTCCGAAGAAAAAGTGGTAAAATGAAAAAATACGTATGCGTATTATGTAACGAACGCAAATATATCGAAACCGCGCATATGCTGAGCGGCAAAATTGGTATATGTCACGATTGTTTAAACAATATCGACAAAACCTCGCTTTCTCTGCCCTATAACGGCACACCCAGTATCTCATACATAATGTCACCGTTTGAATACACAGGCAGCCTGCGTCAGGCGATACTGGATTTCAAATTCAAAAACCATTGGGCGTATGCACCGCTGCTTGCCGATATGATGAAGGAATATCTGGACTCGTACAGCATATGGGACGAATTTGATTATATCATTCCCGTCCCTCTGCACGAAAGCCGTATTAAGGAGCGCGGATACAATCAGGCGGAACTGCTTGCGGTGCACGTGTCGGAATATCTCTCAATCCCAATGCGTACCGATATGTTATTCCGCATACGCGCGACAAAAAGACAAAGCTCACTCAAAAGAATTGACAGAGTGCTGAATGTAAAAGACGCATTTGATTGTAAAACAGATTTATCGGGTAAGAAAATACTTCTTTTCGATGACATATGCACTACGGGCAACACATTGCAATTCTGCGCTTCGGCGCTTGAAGATGCAGGCGCACAAAACATCTGCGCGCTTACGCTTGCAATTCATGTAGTTGAAAAATTGCCGATTATCACGTATTAAACAGCAAATATCCGTTAAAAATAGATATATCTTACATCAAAAGGAAAGGATGCCTTATGAAAAATATATCTATTATTAAACGAATATCTGCAATTATATTATCATTCATTATATGCTGTGTGTTTACAGAAAGCACCGCATTCGCGCTTTCCAAAATCGGTTCGCGCGGACAGGAGGTAACAAACATCCAGACGCGTCTTAAGAACTGGGGATACTACAGCTGGAGCGTCGACGGAATATACGGTTGGCGCACAGCCAATGCCGTCAAGGAGTTTCAGCGCAAAAACGGTCTTACGGCGGACGGAATTGCAGGACCTGCAACTCTTGCAAAAATCGGTCTGCCCACAGGACAGGGCACGTCCTCAAGCAATGACGTTACGCTTCTGGCAATGGTTATAAACGGCGAAGCACGCGGCGAAAGCTATGAGGGACAGGTTGCGGTCGGAGCGGTTGTATTAAACCGCGTCAGACATTCATCGTTCCCCAACACCATAGCCGGCGTTGTATATCAGCCCGGCGCGTTTACGGCGGTTGACGACGGACAGATTAACAAGGCTATTGAAAGCTCATGCTTCAATGCAGCGCGTGATGCCTTAAACGGCTGGGACCCCACAGGCGGAGCTATATATTACTACAATCCA
>CAMCPC010000028.1 GCA_945876665.1 uncultured Oscillospiraceae bacterium | reverse complement strand
CGCTTCACGTCCGCCCTTGTCATTGACATATTTCAGATTATCAATCCTGATAAGCGCAAATACAAATGAATCCTTAAGCTTTTCAGCGGCATATTTTTCAATCTCGATATCACACATAGCACGGTTCGGAAGTCCCGTCTTTCTGTCCGTATACATAATATAGTCAAGAAATTCCTTCGAACGTCCGAGAATAATAGCGCCGATACATCCGCCGAAGAAGAAGATTATAATTGCAAGGAAGATATACATCTTTACGTTAATCTTTTCCTCTGTTGTGATACTTGCAAGAGTAGATACGTTATACGCGCCCACATACTGGTTGTATTCATCAACCGTATCGGATACTATTGAATACATCTCATCAAGTTTCTTTGAAAGCTCGTCAAGGCTTTCTTCTATGGTCTGCGTGTTGCTCTTATCCTCTGTTTCAGCGCCGTCGGTGAATACAGAAAGGATTTTCTTCTTATGGTCAAGGTCAACCTGAAGCTTTTCCTTTTCGGTTTCAAGCTCAACATATTCGTTTATAAGAGAATCATAAGTTGTTTCGCTCGAAATCTCATTTTCGGCATCAAATTCCTTGTAAACATCCTTAAGGATATAGTCGCTTGAATTATTTCCTTCCTCTGCCTGCGTTCCGAAGTGATATTCCGCGCCCTCCTTGTTCTTATTGCTGTACTTTGTAATAAGGTCATTCAGCTCATTAATCTTTGTCTGCATATTCTGCAAATCAAGCTCATATGTACTGATGTCACTCTGATATTTCTTTATAAGAGTATCTCTGTCCTCCGTAACCTCCTGCTCAAGTATAAGCGAATATATCTGCGGCAGATCATAATTCATATACGATTCGTATATTTCATAAAGGTCTGTAAAGGAATATCCTGTAGCCGCGCTGCGGTAGTTCGGCTGTGTTTCCTTCTTTGCCGCAAGATAATCGGAAATATTCATTGTCCACGCGTCAAGAATTTCCGCACGCTCAATATAGTCATAATGACCGTCTGTACCTCTTACGTTATTGTTCGGCAGAGTCTGCTGATTGATGTATTTTTCACCATAGGTTGCAAAATAGTTCTTTATAATGGAATCAAGCACCATTCTTGCAAAATCCTTATTATATTCACTTCCTACCGAGAAGGATACGACATAGTCTGTCGGGAAAAATTCATATTCCTCACCCTGTTCAAGGATTGCCTCCTTCTTTGTTTCCTCATCCGGAGGAGTGATTCCTTCAACACGGCATTTTGAGCGAATTGCATCCGCGCCGATATTAAGGTTAAGGTCCTCAAGCACGTTTGTTATAACGGCAGACGAATAAATCTCGGTAACGTCAAGGTCATCACCGCTGGGTGTTCTGCCCTTTGACGCGTCACTGTTAGTATAGCTTATTACAGTGCTTGCTGTATATTCCTGATTGTACATTGCGTATTTATATACCAGCAGAGCGCCAAGCACGCAGACAACGAATATCAGGTATTTCCATTTACTCAGGTATCTGAGCAGGTTAAACTTATTCATATACCGCGTCCTCCTTCTTTCTGATATATCCGTCTATTACATAATATGCCGCGCAAAGTATCACAAAGAATATTACTGCGGCGCCGATAACAGATTCAAGAATAAACATCTTGTCACTTGAATTTTCATATGTTGTAAATGTAAGATAATCCTTTGTTGTGTGCTTTATATAGTCCTTATCCGTAGTATCTGCAATGTTTGCGACGTTCTTAAGCTCCGCGTCAACATTCTTTATAAGCTCCTCCGCCTTCTGATACTCCTCGTCACCAACGGCTGATGCGGAAACCTTCGCTATTATATCGTTGTTCTCAATGATGTCACGCTCAACCGCACTTCCCTGCGAAAGACTGTAATCCGCGTCCCTTGTCAGGTAGTCGGTGCCTATGTTTGTTCTCGACATGTAATATTCCCGACGCTCGTTGACCGACGGAACCATGACAGTACCAATCATTGCGCTGTCGTAATTCTCAACGCCCTGCTTTCTTACGTTATAGTCAATCATAAATTTCTGGTACTTGATATCAAACATATCATTCTTATAGTTAAGCGTTCTCAGATAATGATCCTTGTTTCTGGAAAGTCCCGATTCAAGCGCAAAAGCATAATACTTCTTTATGCTGTAGGACTGCACATTCTGAATCATCCTCTTTATTGTCTGGAAGCTCTGTCCCGTAATTTCCGAACGATATGTGGCATTTTCTTCAATTCTCTGCTGAATATACCGAAGCATCTGATCTGACTTGTTTGTGAACAGCTTTGCAATCTCGATATATTCCTTATCCTCAATATCTCCAAGATCATACTGAAGCACCGATTTCGTTCCTACATACTCCTCATGGAACATATCATTGTATGCCTTACAGATAAGCTCCATCATATCATCGGTCGATATATTTTTAATTTGTCTGTTCTTTCTGTATGTAAGCGTGTAGCTTGTTGATATGTAATAGGTATTTTCATCAAGCGGATCAATAGCCTTGCCGCTGTTATTTTCGGCTATGTCAATATGTTCTGAAAGCTCCGCAGGCGTTATAACCTCCTGCAATCCCGCATAGCTGATTACCCTTTTCATCACGTCTTCCGACTTCAGCTCATAAACGTTGTAGCGAGTGAGGTTTGGATTCTGTCCCTTGGATGCCTCCTCATAGTTCAGCGATAATACAACTGTTCTCCTGTCAAAGCTGCCGACGCACATGACAATCGTGCAGACAAATACAAAGATGCACATAAGCACCAATATGGACTTTATGTTGCTCAATATTATAAAAAATATCTTTTTAAAAATATTGGCATCCTGCAAGTCTACATTTGTAAACTTTTCCTCGCTTCGTCTGAAAAATCTGCGAAGCCAATTTCCGTCTTTCTTCATTGAAAAAAATCCTCCAACTACATTTTACCTTTTTATTCTATACTATTGGGTTATTTTACCATAAAAATTTACTTTTTTCAATAGTTTTTACGTATTTTATGTAATGTTTTTGCAACGTTTGTAATTTTTATGTAACCTTCTGTACTCTTACCCAAGGCCACAGCCTTATATCCTGAGTTGTAGGCTTATGGAAAGCATAAGCCATAGGTATCAGTCTAAGGACAAGACTTGTGTAAAAATAGTACAGTGTGTTATCTGTCATATACGTTATGAATATATACATTTCGCAGAAGAAAAACAGCATTGCAGTCTTTTCTCCCCAGTGTCTGAGCATCCATCTGAGCTGAAATATCCATGTATACAGCATCCATGCCCAGAAGCCGATAAAGCCCAATTCTATATATAATGTAAGAATATTATTATGCAGTCCCACAACGCCTATATGCGCTTCCGGATTTGCCTGTGAAACCTGCAGCAGAATTACCGTGGTATACTCAAAGCCGTAGCCGATAAATCCGAGGCTTATCCTGTAATACTTTTCAATATAATTATAAACCTCGCTTCGTCCCATAGTATCTATATTAAAGTGTTCCATAATCGTATCAAACAGACCGACTCTCGTTATCACAACATATGCAAAGGATATAATTACAAAAGTCCACGCTATGAAACTCATAAATCTTATGCGTGTTTTTGACTTCATGCGTCCCATGATAAGCGCAAAGAATATTGTCAGAGGCAGTGCCGTAAGCGCAATACGTTTCCAGCCGAGTATAAAGTAAAACAGTGCCAATATAATGCCAATAGTCCGTTCCCTGTTGTGCTGTGCGAAGAACAGAAAATATATAATGAAAAATCCGTAGCTGAAGGTTATATCATGTATTTCCATTGCACGGGCAAAGCCCTCCTGGGCCTCTGCGCCCTGAAACATCGCCATTACGGAATTAAAGCTTTCCACGGGACCGTATATGCCCAAGTTAATTGCAAGCATAATAGTATTGGCAATCACCAGTCCGTAAAAAGTGGTATATATAGCACGTTCTCCGAGCATATATGTACCCGCAAATATTATGAGCAGCACCAGAAACTGATACATGAATTTGGTTACGCCGCGCATGATAAATTCAACCGTTTCCAGATTTATTATCCACAGTAATATTGACCAGACAATTACTCCTATAAGAATAAAACCGTATACTCCCACAAATCTTGCGCCCGTCTTTATTCTTTTCATATCCCCCGATACAAAAAGAATACAAACACCGATTATTACAATGAGCAGGCTTATCGCCTTCATAACACGCGTCATTGAATACGAAAAGCCCGGCATATCACCCATTGCGGAAGCGGCAAATATCAATATGTAAACGATTTCAAGGAACACATTGCGCTTTTCTGTTTCTGCGTTATCAATCAACTTCCTGCACATCCCTTCGTTCGCGATGATTTCTTTCCATCACCTCATTGCTGCGTTTTTGTATAATCACACTGTCAGGCGGATATGTACCCTTTATGACGCTTCCTGCGCCTATTACGCAGCCGCTTCCTATCACGCTGCCGCGCAGTATCACGCTGTTCGCGCCTATCCAGACATTGTCGCCTATAACAACAGGAGATGTGACAAAGCCGCTGTCATGTATATCCTCCGCCGAATGTATATTATGGTCATGGTCATATACAAGTACATTAGGACCGAAAGAGGTGTTTTTGCCAATCTTTATATGCTCCTTCGACACAACCATACAGCCATTATTAAAGAAGCATCCCTCGCCGATTTCAATCATGCCGCCGTCTGACTCAAAAGTTACATTGCGTCTTGTATGTATATGTTTTTTCAGCGAAATTATGCCCTTTTCATTCACGGAAATTCTTGTAGTCAAAGAAAAATCCTGCACAGCCGCTGAGGTAAATCCGCTTATATTCAAAATTTTTACAAACGCTATATGCACCAGAGTGAGTATACTACGTACATACAGTGAAATTTTCCTTTTCATTTGATCACCTTTTATATATTTCAAGCGTCCTGCGTGTAATTTCGTCCCAACTATAGTTTTTCCTTATGTACGCAAGCTGCTCCGATTTGTCCGTTTTCGGAGATTTTAAAATTTCCTCTATTTTTTCTTTAAGGTCAGATACGTCGCCCTTTCTGAAGGTGTATCCGTACTCCCCTACAACACTTTTTGTTGTTTCAATATCACTTACAAGACATTCGCAGCCGCAGTTCATCGCTTCAAGAAGCGTCAGCGGCATACCCTCAACGTCGCTCGGAAGCACATAGAGTCTGCAATTGTAAAACAGCTCCCACAATTCTCTGTCTTCAACAAAGCCCGTAAATATAATCCTGCTATCCTCTGCCATTTTCTTTATCTTTTCCGCATACTCGTCCGAGTGGCTTACACCGCCCGCGATAACAAGCTTTATATCCGCGTCAGTTTTTGAAAAGGCTTCTATCAGATAATGCAGTCCCTTTTCGGGTACTATACGCGCAAGGAAAAGAATATATTTATCCTTGTCAAGACCGTATTTCTCCTTTATAATCTGCGGCTCGGCATATTCATGTTCATCAACGCCGTTCGGCAGAAATATTGTCTTACGTCCGTAGGTTTCCATGAAATATTCCTTTGTTCCTTCCGACAGAACTATAAGCTCATCGGCATATTTCGCCGCCGTTTTTTCGCCAAATTTAAGAAACCTTGTTGCAAATCCGCCCCATTTTGCCCTCTGCCAGTCAAGTCCGTGTATTGTGGCAACGGTGCGTATGCCCAGCATATGCGGCAGCCACAGCATTGAGCATGGACCCTCCGCATGAAAATGTATCACGTCATATCTGCCGAAAAGCGCAAGAAACGAAGCAATAACAGAATACACAATGGCATTGAGCTTACTGCTTTCAAAGGTGGGTATTCTTTTTATCTTCACACCCTTATATTCCTTTGTGTCAACGGTCTTTCCGCCCGAAACGTGCTTGCCGCGGCGGTTATACACGGTAACGTCATGGCCCTGCTGCGCCATTCTTACGGCAAGCGCTTCCACGACAACCTCAACTCCGCCCTCGCGTGACGGAATACGCTTATGACCAATCATAGCAATTTTCATTTTATCATTTCCTCGTATATCTTAACTATCTTATCAGCATAGTCCGAAATTGTATCGTAGGATATGGATTTGCAGTTTTCGCTCATCTGGCGGCAAAGCTCTCTGTTGTTATACAGATACTCAATCTTTTCCGTCAGCTCCCGCGCGTTTCCGCTTTCAAAAAGCATACCCGTAACACCCTCATCAATAAGCTCGGGAATGCCGCCTATATTCGCGCCGAGAACGGGCGTACAAAGCGTCTGTGATTCCATAACGCTGAACGGACAGTTTTCCGACCATTCCGATGCAAGCACCGTAAAAGCCGCCTTTTCTATTATCCCGCGAAGCTCCGCGCCGGTTTTAAAGCCCATATTGCGGATATTCTCCACGCTGTTTACCTCGTCCTCCATATCTCCCCTGCCTGCGAACACAAACTGCACCGCAGGAAGCGCCTTTGCGGCTTTTATGAGTGTGCGTATACCCTTTTCCTCACTGTATCTGCCGAAATACAGAACATAGTTTTCTCTTTCTATACCTGTTGGCTTTATTTCATCAATAAAATTATACAGCGTCTGAGTTCTGTCAGCAAGGTCCATATTATGTAAAAGCTCTTTTTCCATAAATTCCGACGGACAGATTATTCTGTCAATCAGCTTATATGTATGCTTTTTTCGGTATATCCACGCTTCCGCAGCGCCGATTACGCTGCGCAGCTTTGAGGAATGTATGCAGTTATTTTGTATACAGTTATAGTACCTGCCGTCATAGCACTTTCGGCACAGTCCTTCTGTCCTTTCATTTTTCAGCTTATGATTCGGACATACAAGCTGTACATCGTGCGCAGTATACACAATCGGGATATTATGCTTTTTTATTTCATATATTATTGACGGTGTAAGCTGATAATTGAAATTATTCAGATGCACCACCTCGGGTCTGAAATCCTCGATTACTTCACAGATTTTCTCCGCCGCCTTATGAGAATATATTATTCTCAAGGGATATGTTAACTGCTCCGGCGAAGCCTTGTGAAAATCAATATTATCCGCATAAGCGCCGCGGCTGTTGCCGACGACATTTCTCTCATCAGCCATACCAAAATACTGCACCTCATGTCCCATTGACTCAAGGTACTTGCCCAGCTTTATAAAATATGTTTCAGCGCCGCCCTTATGGTAAAGGTATTTATTTACCATCAGAATCCGCATGACAACATCCTCCAATTTACATTATATATTATAATTATAGCAAATTTAATATTGCAATTCAAATAACAGGTATTGACAATATTATGACAGCCGTTATATAATTATTTCAAATATATTAACAAGAGGTGTCATAATTGGAAAAGACGAATCGACTTGACTGGATTGATATTGCCAAGGGAATAGGCATAGTTTTAGTAGTTTTTGCGCACACACTCGTGCCGCAGATACGCGAAAGCAGCACAGCTGCAGGATTTTTATGGATATTTATATACAATTTCCATATGCCGCTGTTTTTCTTTTTGTCGGGCTGGCTTTTTGAAAAAGGGCTGTCACATTACACAAACAAGCCAAAATTCATTTTGGGTAAGCTTAAATTTCTGATGCTTCCCTACCTTACTTTTTCAGTATTCGCATATGTGTTCATAAACTTTGCGCTGAAAATAGATAAACTTGCCGCCGTACTTCAGGGCGGCGGATATACCGCGACAGCTTTAAAGGATGCCGCACTTCAAATTCTTACATACAACGGTCACATCGACCAGCATCTGTGGTTTGTATTTTCGCTGTTCATTGTGTTCCTCGTAAATATACTTTTGCCGAAAATAATGAAGTCAAAGCCTGTGCTGCTCGTACTGCTTGCGCTTTATGTTTCAAAGGCATTTGTGCATTATCCCGGAATACTTGACTATACCGCAAGCGACCTGCTCTTTTTCTCACTATCAAGAGTTATGATCGCAGACGGAAAACCTCACTTAATCAACCGTTCACCGCTGCGTATAATTGCGGTGCTTGCAATTTTTATAACTTCAAACTGCATATACAGCTACTTTTATGTTACTCAGATGCCGGTCGGAGCGGTTAAGGCGCTGTTATATGTAATAAGAAGTATCTCATCAGTTGCAGGAATAATGTGCGTGTGTACACTTGCGGAATATATACAAGGCAAAGCCGTATCAAAACCGATTAAAGAAATCGGTCTGTATTCTTATGACATATACCTCATGCACGCGCCGTTTCTTGTATCCGGCTCAATGGGAATACTTCTTTCATACTCATCACTTCCGGCGCCTTTATGCTGCGCCGCAGTGCTTATCATAGGAATTGCGCTTCCATATGCCGTTTCACGGTTTATTGTAAGAAAAATTCCCGTATTATCTGTTCTGATACTCGGAAAAAGCTTTAAAAAGACAAAAAACACCCCTGAAATTAAGTTAAACGAAAGCATCTGAAACGGGAGGTGATTAAATGTCATCCTGTGAGCTGGTCACGCTTGTCAGTGCATTGGCTTGTTCAATAGCGAAGACATTTACAAAGGACGAAACCGCGCTGCTTGCAGCAATATTCACTCAGCTTGGCGACACTCTTGCAACCATAGACGCAAGTGACGCAATAAATAACTGCAACGATAAAGATGAAGGCTAAGAAAAAAATCTGTCGGAATGTTTAATCCCGACAGATTTTTTTATTTAATATTGAAACTCTGATATATATCATTGATATATACGTCATAAATTTCATGTTCGGCAGTCGGTGAAATAAATTCAAACCAATACATATTGCCGTTCTTGAATTTACAGTACTTATAATATTCCGTTGCGCCGTTCTTTATGTTGATTGCATAATAATCAGCGCCCGAGGTCTTATAAGAAATATTACCCGGATGATCTGATATATAGCTGTTGAGCGATGAGCTTACAGTAGAATTTCCGACAGGTGTTGCCGCAATAAGCTCTCTTGCCGAACCATCTGCTGACTGAACCGTATAAAGTGTTATATTTCCGCCGTCATTATATACGCTGAAATGTGACGGATAATTACAGCTAAAGCCATATTCGCTGCTGCTGTATCTCTTGTATGACGGATTTGGTATTGCCCCGCCTGTATATGTCTTAGCAGGAGCTTGCGGCGGTGCCTGCGGCGGCTGAGTAATGTACACCACCTGTACCGTAGGCTGAGGCATGGGTGTAGGCTCAACTGTCGGAGTCGGCGTTGGACTTGGACTTGGCGTAGGAGCAAACGGCCCTACTTCCGCAAATGCCATAAACATAATTACAAACGTTACAAGGAATATTACTGCACCTGAAACAATTATAGCCAGTATAACAGGCATATTATTCTTATTTCCGCCGCCCTGCATATTAGGAATACCTGTATTAGGCGCGCCTGTCGTCATGTTGCCCGAAAAAGGTACCCCTGTATTCGCAACCCCCTGCATCGTTGCTCCGCATTTAGGACAAAATGGCGCACCATCGCGTACCTGCGCCCCACATCTTGGACATATCATTAAAATCTCCCCTTAATAATTTTTTATCTTGAATCCTTTGCAACATTTCTGAGTATCAGGATACTTGCAAAGAAACATATAACTACAAAAATGAGCATAATCAGCCATGATTTTCCAAATCCTATTTCAATCATCAAAAAACAAATGAAACTCTGTATTCGTTGTTACCGAGCATCAGTG
>CAMCPC010000027.1 GCA_945876665.1 uncultured Oscillospiraceae bacterium | reverse complement strand
GGTGCAGTCTTTAAAATCTGAAGTGACGGACGGATTGTGTCGGCTGATGAATGAATCGCGCCTGATACCATACCGTCTGCATCACCCTGCTTAACCATCATAACCGCGTAATATGACGGGTCTTTGATTGTTTCGGCAGCCTGTTCGGGTGTAACACCCTTGTTCTTTCTAAGTTCATAGAATACGTTTGCGTATTCCTCGTTCTTATCGCTGTTTTCGCTGTCAACTATCTCGATACCCTCAATATCAAGCTTTTCAGCGTCAGCCATAGCCTTTATCTTATCAGGATTTCCAACAAGAATTACCTTTGCGTAACCCTCTTTCTTGACCATTTCCGCCGCTTTAAGAGTTCTTATTTCCTCACCCTCTGCAAGCACAATGGTCTTGATGTCCTTTTTAGCTCTTTCTTTAAGCTGGTCAATGAATGTACTCATCACTCAAAACTCCTTTTTCTCTTTTTTGGATTTTTCCTTATTTTATTATATACCCTTTTTATTGTATTTTCAAGTAAATATTACAAAAAAATGACACAAATTGTTTTAGTGCATTTTGAACCATATTTAAACAAATTAAAATTTTGTAATATAATTGCAGCAACCCTTTATTGAGGGACAGCATTGCTATATGTTGCGACGCAATTTTAAAAAAGCTGCTTACCAAAGTAAACAGCTTTTTTATTACATATTTTCAATTTCGTGAATTTTATCAATTCGATTCTGATGTCTGCCGCCCTGAAACTCGGCTTCAAGAAACGTGTCAACAATCATATTTGCAAGCTCTCTGCCCGTAACTCTGCCGCCAAGGCAGATAACATTTGCGTTGTTATGCTCCTTTGCCATTTTTGCGCTGAACACATCGCCGCAAAGCGCCGCTCTTATGCCCTTAAATTTATTCGCCGCCATTGAAATGCCGATACCCGTGCCGCAGACAAGTATTCCGCGCTCACATTCGCCGTCAAGCACAGAAGTGCAGACAGGCTTTGCACAGTCGGGATAATCAACGCTGTCCTCATTGTACACACCGAAATCCTTGACTTCTATTCCCTTTTCCTTTAAATGCTCCACGATATGTCCCTTTAATTCAAAACCGCCGTGGTCACTGCCTATTGCTATCATTCTGTTTCTTCTCCTTTTCTTCCAATTCTTTTTCAGCTTGAGATTTTTTAATATAATATGGCTTCATTTCAAGATACGATTGCGTTTCGCCGCGCTTTGCCTTTTCCAACGCAAGCGCTGCCACAGACGATGCTCTTGAATTTAGCGCCGCACCGTGGGGGAAAATCGCGTGTTCGCCAAGCTTTTCCTTTATATAATCGCGGTGCACCATTGCGCCGTCACCCAGAAAAATGGTGTCAAGAAAATCACCGCAGCTTTCAACGCACTCCTCTATGGTTATACCCTCCGGCTCGCCTATTTCCTTAAAGCCCTCGTCCCATATATAGCTTGCCGCGAAAACGTTATTGCGCCGCGCGTCCATCACAGGCACTATGATGTGTTCCGCATAGGGCACATTATATGCAAGTGCCTCAAGCGTTCCCACGCTTACAACTCTCTTGCCGGCCGCGTGCGCAAGTGCCTTTACAGTCGCTACACCGATACGCAGTCCCGTAAATGAGCCGGGGCCAACAGCCGCCGCAAATATATCAATATCCTGCACTGTAAGCTCAAGGTCGGCAAGAAGCTGCTCAATCATAGTCATTATCTTCTGGGAATGAGTTTTCTTATGATTTAAGATATACTCGCCCAAAAGCAGCTCGTCCTCCATAATCGCAACCGTAGCCACATTTGAGGAGGTGTCTATTGCAAGCACTCTCATTTATCCGACCTCCTTAATCTCTATTGTTCTGTAATTTTCGCCCTTGTCGTAGTCCTTTGCGATTTCAATATCGTACCGCTTTTCGGGAAGAATATCGTCTATAAGCTGCGGCCACTCAATAACGCTTACGCCGTCGCCGTAGACGTATTCCTCATATCCGATTTCGTACATTTCGTCGCTGTCCGCAATGCGGTAAACATCAAAATGATACAGCGGCAGAGCACCGCTGTATTCATTGACTATCGTAAAGGTCGGACTCGTTATAGGCTCGTCAATTTCAAGTCCCTTTGCAAGTCCCTGCACAAAGGCGGTTTTTCCCACGCCCAAATCGCCGTACATACAAAGCACATCGCCCTCTTTCAAGGTCTTTGCAAAGTCTGCGGCAATTTTCTGTGTTTCTTCATAGCTGTTTGAAATATACTTCATATTAATATTCCTTAAAATAGTCCCGTTATCTTTCCGTCCGCATCAACGTCAATGTTATTTGCCGCGGGAACTTTCGGGAGTCCCGGCATTACCATTATATCGCCCGTTTCAACAACGATAAATCCCGCACCGTTTGATACACGCACATTGCTGACCGTAATTTCAAAATTCTCCGGTCTGCCAAGAAGTTTCGGGTTATCCGACAGCGAATACTGTGTCTTTGCCATACATACAGGCTTTTTGTCAAGACCTAATTCCTCAAGTCTTGCAATCTGCTTCGCAGCCTTTGCGCTGTATTTTACACCCTTGCCGCCGTAAATCTTTGTTACGATTGTGTTTATCTTATCCTTTATTGACGCGTTTACATCATATGCAGGCTTGTAATCCGCCTTTTCATTTTCTATTGCGGCAATAACCTTTTCGGCTAAGTCAAGTCCGCCTTCGCCGCCCTTTGCGAACACCTCGCTCAAAGCGCAAGCCGCGCCAAGCTGATTACATCTTTCAATAACTGTGTTCAGTTCTTCCTCGCTGTCTGTGTCGAAGCGGTTTACCGCCACAACAACAGGCACGCCGTAGGATTTCATATTCTCAATATGCTTTTCAAGGTTTACAATACCCTTTTTCAGCGCGTCAACATTCGGTTCCTTAAGGTCAGCCTTTGCTATGCCGCCGTTATACTTAAGAGCGCGCACCGTTGCAACTATAACAACCGCATCGGGGTTTATGCCCGCCATGCGGCATTTTATGTCCATAAACTTTTCCGCGCCTAAGTCCGCACCGAAGCCTGCCTCTGTGATTGTGTAATCAGACAGCTTCATTGCAAGCTTTGTCGCCTGAACACTGTTACAGCCGTGGGCAATGTTTGCGAACGGGCCGCCATGAATAAAGCACGGCGTATATTCAAGTGTCTGTACAAGGTTTGGCTTTATAGCGTCCTTTAAAAGCGCAGCCATTGCGCCCTGCGCGTGCAAATCAGATGCCTTCACAGGTTCGCCGCTGCGGTTATATCCGATTATAATATCGCCAAGACGTTTTTTTAAATCCTCAAGGTCGGACGCAAGACAAAGTATAGCCATTACCTCGGACGCAACCGTAATCATAAATCCGTCCTCGCGCGGTACACCGTTTATTTTGCCGCCCATGCCGACAACTATTTTGCGAAGCGCTCTGTCGTTTGTGTCAACAACACGCTTCCACACTATATTCGTAACGTCAATATCAAGCGCGTTGCCCTGATGAATGTGGTTATCTATCATTGCGGAAAGCAGATTATTTGCCGCAGTTATTGCGTGCATATCACCTGTGAAATGAAGATTGATGTCCTCCATAGGCACAACCTGACTGTAGCCGCCGCCTGCCGCGCCGCCTTTAACGCCCATTACCGGACCAAGTGACGGTTCACGAAGCGCAAGCACACACTTTTTACCCATTTTTGTCAGCGCGTCGCCAAGACCTATTGTAGTGGTAGTTTTACCCTCGCCGGCGGGTGTGGGGTTGATAGCCGTAACAAGCACAAGCTTACCGTCCTTGTTATCCTTTACCTTGTTCCACAAATCTGACGACATCTTCGCCTTATATTTTCCGTAATACTCCAGCTCGTCCTCGCCGATGCCGATTGAAGCGGCAATATCGCGGATATGTTTCATTTTTGCACCCTGCGCGATTTCAATATCTGAAAGCATGATAATTTATCCTCCTTTGTATTATATTTCGGCATAACGCAAATGAAATATGCAGATTGTCCCTCGGTGCAGCAAACTTGTACGGCTGTATGCCCTTCAAGCAGTGCCGCATGGTGATATGCGCCGTTTATTATGCGTTATACAAACTCAAATAGAGCTGAACGGTACTAATATTTATTAGTGTGTATCCAGCCCTTTAATATTTGATTTAATTTTCATTAGTTATTATTGAAATAACTTCTGTCCTCACGAACTTTTCTAAGAAGCAAGTCAAGACGGTGTTCTGCATCGTTAAGAATATCGTCAACGTACTGATCAGTGTCAGTCTTGATTTCGATAGACTTCTGCTGTGCGGCATTTACAAGCTCGTTCGCCTGCTCATATGCGCGCTTTGTAATCTCGTGCTCGTCGATAAGCTGCATCTGGGTTTCCTCGGCATTCTTCTGAATTGCCTCGGCTCTGCTTTCAGCCTCAGACAAAATTCTCTGTCTTTCCTCCTTAACCCATTTAGCTTCCTTCAGTTCGTCAGGATATACAAGACGGATTTCCTGAATGTAGTCTAAAAGCTCGTCCTTGTCGATCATTACTTTGCCTGTGAGCGGCACAGCTGAAGCCTTTTCAATAGTTTCCTCCATCATGTCGACAATTTCCATGATATCCATATCCATGTCCATTTTTTTCAATCCTTTCGTCCTACTTATATTTTTCTTTGATTGCCTCTATTATCTCACAAGGTACAAGACCTGTCAAATCTCCGTGAAATCCTGCAAGCTCCTTTACCATGCTTGAGCTGATATATGAATACTTTGTATTCGTCATCATAAACATGGTTTCAAATTCAGGGTTCAGCGCCTTATTCAGAAGCGCCATCTGAAATTCATACTCAAAGTCAGCCACAGTACGAAGTCCTTTAACAATCACGGTTGCATTTTTGCTCGCCGCAAAATCAACCAGAAGCCCCGTAAAGGAATCAACCTCGACATTTTCGAGATGCTCCGTCACAAGACTAATCATCTTTACTCTTTCCTCTGCGGTAAAGAGCGGTTTTTTGCTCATGTTGCTGAGAACTCCGACCACTACCTTGTCATAAACGCGGCTCGCGCGTTCAATGATGTCAAGATGTCCGTTTGTTATAGGGTCGAAGCTACCCGGATAAACTGCAATTCTCATTTGTTTTCTTCCTATCTGCCAATGCAATAGCCGATAAAATAAGTCTAAGCCTTCTTATAAATCGTGATATACGTTCTGCCGTATTTCCTCTGCCTGTAAATATCCAGTCCCTCAAACTCATCGTGAAAATCAGTACCGTCACTTTCAAGAACTATAATACCATCCTCATTAAGAACATCGTTTTTTATCAAAGCGTCAAGCACTGGTTCAATAAAGTTTTTGTTATAGGGCGGGTCAAGGAAAACTATATCGAATTTTTCCGTTGTTCTTTCGACATAGTCAAAGCACGACATATTAACTATATCGCAATCCTCCAAAAAGCCAAGAGAGAGAGCATTCTTTTTAATAATATCAATACTGCGCTTGTCCGAATCTATACAGACAGCCTTTTGAGCTCCCCTTGAAATTGCCTCAAAGCTAAGCGCTCCGCTTCCGGCAAACATATCAAGGCACACAGCATCGGGTACAAAGCCCTGTATCAGATTGAATACGGACTCCTTTACGCGGTCGGTTGTGGGGCGCACATCTTCGCCCTCAAATTCCAACAGCTTATGTCCGCGCTTTCTGCCCGATATTATTCTCATGCCCAATCCTCCATATAATATCTATTATATTCTATCCTACTTTTTGCAAAAGGTCAACAATGTCATTGTTTTTTTTCAGAATTTACATAAAATATCAATCGTTTTGTAAAATTTTTGATACATTGTATACATTAATCGTCAATATCTTCCGTAAAATCAGGAATATTTATACCTCTTACATATTCATTGTTCGGAACAGGTATATTCTCGTCCATTTCCGGACCTATGTAGAAACCTGTCTGTGTACACTGGTTATAGGCGGTATTCTGGAAAGCAACACTCAAGCGGTATACGCTGTCGTGCATAAAGGTGTAGAACTTGTGATTTGTAATGTCTGTCGTTGTATAAATGCGAAGCTCTGTGTCGTCCTCATTTCTCCATACAGCTTCCTCTCTCCAGTCACCAAGGATATCCGCCTGAATACAAGGTGTTCCCTTCTTCCAGTTGTTTGAAAGAACACCGCTTGGGTTAAAGATTGTCTTAAGCTTATTATTCTCATAATCCCATTTATATATTTTCGGATAACCTACTGATTTCTCATCATCAAATTCATGGTCAAGAAGCTCACGGATAAGGTCGCCGTCCCACCATATAGCAAAGTTTATTGACGAAGGGCCATGCTCGTTTATCATTTCACCCTCCATGGTGAAGATGCCGTCATCCATTACCCAGCACTGATTACCCACATAGCGCGGGTCAACCTTTGCGCAAAGACCTCTCGTTGTATCGCGTCCTGTATACTTGCCCCACTTGATTTCACCCGTAGCAGGGTCACGTACCTCATAGCCGTATTCAGCATGCTCATGCTCATGAATCTGGAAAAAGTCAAGGTTTGGTGTATTAGGTGTGAAGTTTCCGAGGTTCATACAGTCACCATGCTCAAGACCTGTCGAGTAAATGCCCACACCGTCATGGTCAACCGCCATTGCGCCGTATACAATTTCGTCAAGTCCGTCGCCGTCTATGTCGCCCACGCCAAGGTTGTGGTTGCCCTGATTGGTGTATTCAATGTTCTGATCCTTGTTCGCAAGGAACTTCCAGCGTTTTACAAGCTTATTGTCTATAACATCATACGCCACAAGCACCGTCGGACAGCCGTGGTCATAGTAGCCGCGGCACATTACAACGCTTGGATTTTCGCCGTCAAGATACGCCACACAGGCAAGGAAACGGTCAACGCGGTTGCCCCAGTTGTCGCCCCATTCCGCCACATTTCCGCGCGGCGGGTCATAATCAACTGTATCCATTATTTCTCCCGTTTCGCCGTTAAACAGCGTCAGATATTCAGGGCCTTCTATAATAAAGCCGTCCTTGTTTCTGTAATCAGCGTCCTTGTCGCCGATTATATTGCCCTTGCCGTCCATTGAGCCGTCAGCCGTCTTGCACACAAGCTCTGCCTTACCGTCGTTGTTGAAATCGTAAACCATGAACTGTGTATAATGCGAGCCGGAGCGGATATTTCTGCCAAGGTTAATTCTCCACAGCTTTGTTCCGTCAAGCTTGTATGCGTCCAAAAGACACTCGCCTGTGTAACCCTTATGTGAGTTATCCTTGCCGTTTGCGTCCCAGCGGAGAATAATCTCATATTCGCCATCACCGTCAAGATCAGCAACAGACGCGTCATTTGCAGTATAAGGATATGACGTGCCGTTGGGGTCAACGTAATTTGCAGGCTTGTCAAGAGGAATTGAAATGTACGGCGCGTCAACTACGTTTACATCTACACCCTTCTTTTCAGCCTTATCTCCCTTTACTGCCTTGATTGTGTAAACGTCCTGCGCCGTTCCGTCCTTATCAAGGTAGTTTGTTGAGTCTGTTATAATATCAGAAATTCTTTCACCGTTTCTCAGCACGATAAAGTTAATATTCTGCTCATATTCATAGGCATTCAGACGCCAGCTCAAAAATACACCATCCTCTGTCTTCATTGCGACAGCGCCCCTGCCAAGCGTTTCCATCTTACGCTTCTTCGGCTGCGCCTCCATGTCAATCGTAACCTCGCTGCGCTGTGTTTTGCCACTTGTGGTGACAGCCTCAACAGCATATATGAACGGCACGTTTGTTACAACCTTATCATCAATAAACTTTGTATCGGTTGTTTTGCCTATGTATTTATAAATTCCGTAAGGAGCTTTCTGGTATACGTTGTACCATACAGCTTCTTTAAGTGTGTCCCATATAAGAGTAACCGAATTTGGAGTTTCGCGTGCGTCAAGCCCCGTGATTTTGCCCTCAAGCTTCTTTCCGTCCACAACCTCAACGTCAAGAGTCATCTTTTTATCCGTCATAAACATATGCGAATATAGTCCGCATACTGTGTATTCGAATTTTTCGCAAAGCTCCACGTCCTCGTCAACAAATTCCTCTGTGACAACATCGACAACCTTTTCAATCTCGTTGTTCTTCGGATTTCTGCGCGATACTCTGTAGCCGATTACACCGTCAGCCTTATCCCACGTAAGCTTTACGGCGGCCTTGTCACGCTTTGCTGTCACATGGCTTACAAGTCCTGTCATTTCAATATCCTTTTTAGCGGCAATATCAATGCTGTTAAGACACGTATGTTTGCCCATCTCAAAAGCAAATTCAATTTTACCGTCTGTAACGGTTACAGGAATTACACGTTCTTTTACCATGTTACACGAAACCCACTCACCGTATTTTTCGCCGTTGACTCTGTAGAAGGTCATAACGTCGCCCTCATCCACATAATCACCCGTGGATACGCGAACCATGTAATCGCCGTTCTCAACATCAACCGTAAAGGTATTGTCACCTATAAAGAGAAAATCTCTGTTAAGCTCCTTTTCGCCGATTTTTCTTTCTTCAGCCTCAGCCTCCTTCAGAAGTCCGAAGCCCTTTTCCTTTGAATAAAGAGTTTTCTCCGTTACCTTTGTATAACCGTCAACAGGCGGTTTTTTACCGAAGTCAAAACTTGCCTCTTTCATAAATATCGTAGTCCTCTCTCTAAAAATACATTATCTTAATTATACACCAAAACTTTCAAATAATAAAGACTTTTTAGAGAATTTTATAAATTTTTTCCTATTCCGCAATTTCGTCAAGACTTTTAAATGTATATCCCTCGCCTTTTGCGTAATTTATTATATCCTCCAACGCGCCCGCATTGTCCGAGGATACGGCGTGCAAAAGCAATATCGCTCCGTCATGCAGATACGGAGTAACCTGCGAAAAGGCATACTCTGCGCCCTGCTGCATATTTATGTCCCAATCCTTATATGCAAAGCTCCATAGTATCGTCCTGTATCCCATGTCCTGCGCCACAGACAGCACTCTTTCGCTGTATTCACCCTCGGGCGGACGCATATACTTCATACTCACGCCGTACATTTCCTCACATTTTTTGTTAAGGTCATCAAGCTCCTTTTTAACCGTTTCAACCGACTGCTTCGGCAGGTTGGGATGATTTACCGTATGGTTTCCGACAATATGTCCATTATCTATCATACGCTGCACCAGCTCCTGCTGATTTTCGAGATACGGACCTGTCACAAAAAATGCTGCAGGCGTCTGTGTTTTCTCAAGCACGTCAAGGATTTTGGAAGTATAGCCGTTTTCATATCCCTCGTCAAATGTCAGATACAGCGTCTTAGGTGAATTTTCGTCTATGTAATAGCAGTCGTACTTGCGCAGCATTTCCTTCTGACTGTTGGGAATATCGGGAGGCGCCCCCTTTTTGCGCACAAATCCCCAGCCTGTTCCCTCACCGCTCAGTTGCTCATAAGGCAGTTTTTCCTGCGTTTGTGTCTGCGTTTCCTCATTCATAGTATGTCTGACAGCTCCGCAGCCCGACAACAAAATTGCCGCACATAGCATTGTTACTATTATTTTTTTCATTTAATTCCATTCCTTTCATTAAAAAATTTTCTATATATAATTATAGGTAAAATTATAAAATAATGTTGAATTTTAATTTATTTTGGTATATAATAAATATATATAAGTTTTTAGGGGGATTATTATGTCTACATC
>CAMCPC010000026.1 GCA_945876665.1 uncultured Oscillospiraceae bacterium | reverse complement strand
CACGTTTGCCAAAAGCGGCGCGTAGCACACAAGACCTATTACGCGCGCGTTATTTTCAAGTCCTGTCATGTACGCCGCTTCAATGAGCGCATTGTAATATGTGTTGCCCCATGAGGCATACTCGCCCAAAAACACCTTTGGACCGTCTGACGGATAACTATCATAGCGGTGATGGTTTGCAAGCAGCCATTCGGGTGAGGTGTAGTAATGCTCGTCTACCAAATCAGAGCCATTTCTGCGCGCGTTGTTCCAACCGCGCTCAAATTCGCCGCCCGAAGGAAACGGACCGGCGGAATTTATAAGCTTTATTTCGGGGTGCTTTTCCTTTAACTCCTTATGGAACAGGTCATATCTGTCCCAGAAGCCCTGTCCCACTTCCTCGTTACCGATTGCAAGATATTCAAGGTTAAACGGCTCACTGTGTCCCATGTCCGCTCTCATTTTGCCCCATTTTGTGTCAACGCTGCCGTTCGCAAATTCGATAAGGTCAAGCGCGTCGTCTATCCATTCGCGCATTTCGTCAATCGGCACAGCCTGTTCCATATGCGGATTGTAGCCGGCAGGGAGTACAGGCAAAGGTTTTGCGCCTATGTCCTCGCAGAATTGGAAGTATTCATAATAACCAAGTCCAAGCGACTGGTTATACCGCCAGTTATTGCGTCGCGCCGGACGCTCGGTAATATCACCTATTGTGTTTTTCCAGCGGTACATGGAATTGCGATCATCGGCGTTAAGTGTGCCGTCATGGATAAGGCAGCCGCCCGGAAAACGCATGAACTTCGGCTTTAAATCCGCAAGCATTTCGGCAATGTCCTTTCGCATGCCGTTTTGGCGGTTTTTATAGGTGTCCGCAGGGAACAGCGACACAAAATCCATGCAGAATTTGCATTTTTCGTGTGATGTAACTGCAAGCACCGCGGTGGAGTCCGTAACAGGTGACGTGAGCTTAAATGAATATTCCGTCCATTCGCCGGAGGTGATGTTTAGCTGTTTTTCTGTAATCGGCTTGCCGTAGGCATCATCTATAGAAATGATAACCGTGCATGGCTTGTCCGCTCTCGCATAGCAGGAAAAATTGTAGTCCGCACCTTCCTTTACGGCAATGCCGCTGTTGTAGCCGAGGTTTTTTATACCCGCCCTTTCGCCTGTGTTTACGATTTCAAGTACGAGATAATTGGGATTTTTCTGTGAAAACGGCGATTTGTTCGACACTGACGCAGAAACCGACGCGCCGCCCTGTTCTATTTTTTTCCACGCAGTAAGCGCCTGGTATGATGGGTTATCCATCGGCGAAAACTCAAAGGCGCGGTTACGCACCATTTCGCCGTACAATCCTCCGTCGGCGGCATGGTTTATGTCCTCAAAAAATATTCCGTAAAAGTCGTCCATAGACGCTTTTTCATTTGCGGTAATTGTAATTTTGTTCATGTTTTACCAGTCCTTTCTTGTACTTTATTGATTATACCACATATACAATTCAAAAACATTAAGTTTTTCAGACTTAAATTTTAAATTATCGGATAAAACATAAAAAAGTGTTAAAACAGATTAATTTTTGTTTATCATTTTTGCGGTAAATGTGGTATAATAGACTTGAAATATATGCAGTTAATGGAAAGAGATGAATAATACATTATGAAAAAATATAACAGGCGGACAATCCGCACAGCGATGAATATGGCGGTGCCTGCGATGATAGAGTCGTTCTTTGTGGCGTTTGCCGGACTTATAGACTCGCTCATGGTAAGCGCGCTCGGCTCAAACGCGGTGGCGGCGGTGGGACTTACGGCGCAGCCAAAATTTATGGGGTTATCAGTGTTTCTCGCGATTAACGTGGCAATTTCTGCGCTTGTGGCAAGGCGTTTCGGCGAGAATAAACGCCGTGAGGCAAACGCGCTCTTATCCACGGCGTTAGTGCTGATTTGCGGTCTTTCAGTATTGCTCGGCATTGTGTTCGTGGTGCTTGCGCCGCAGATTATGAACCTGTGCGGCTCAACACCCGAAACACATGACAGCGCGGTGCTGTATTACCGCATTGTCATGGGCGGCATGATTTTCAACTGCATTCAGATGGGCATCAACTCCGCCCAGCGCGGCGCGGGCAACACGAAAATCACCATGCGCACCAATATCACGTCGAACACACTTAATATTATTTTCAATTATTTACTTATTAACGGTCACTGTGGTTTTCCCGCTTTGGGAATTATGGGGGCGGCGCTTGCGACGGTGCTCGGAACAGTGGTTTCGTGCATTATGAGCGTTATCTCAATTATGAAGTCAGATTTCTTCGTGAGTATACCGTACATAATAAAAGAAAAAATCATGCCGTCAATGCGCGCACTGAAAAATCTTGTTAAGGTAGGCTACAGTGTATTCTTTGAACAGATTCTTATGCGTATCGGCTTTATGATGACTGCGATTATGGCGGCGAATCAGGGTAACGCGGCTATGGCGGCGCATCAGGTGGGAATGAATATAATGGCTTTGTCATTTTCCTTTGGTGACGGATTGCAGGCGGCGGCAGTGGCGCTTATCGGACGCAGTCTTGGCGAGAAAAAGCCCGAAAAAGCAAAGGAATTCGGACGCACCTGTCAGATGATAGGCGGAATAATTTCCGTGGCGCTTGCGGTTATATATTTCTTCGGTGCAAGGCTGCTTATGGGACTGTTCTTTGAGGAAGCGGAAATTGTGGGTATCGGTGTCGGAATTATGCGGCTTATTATAATTATCGTGTTGTTTCAGATACGGCAGGTTATTTACATGGGCTGTCTGCGCGGCGCAGGCGACACGCTTTACACGGCGATTGCGTCGACTATCAGCGTTACGCTGATACGTACCGGTGTTTCGTACCTGTGCGGCTACGCCCTCGGCTGGGGTATTGCCGGAATATGGATGGGCGTGCTTGGTGACCAGATTTCACGGTATGTTTTTGCCGCGATGCGGTTTAAAAAAGGAAAATGGGTTCAGATAAAGATTTGATAAGGGAACAAAACATAAAGGTTACCGCCTTTTTCTTTCTTGATATTTATTAGTCAGCTTAATCACACTTTTTATAAAATCACATATTCTATAACAAGGGATAACCCGAATTTATAGAAAGGAATGATATAAATGGCTGATTGTAACAGAAATTGCAATGATAAGTGCGGCAGAGATTGCCCGTGCGACACAAACTTCCGTGAGGCTGTCTGCATACATACCGATAAGATTTATGACAGCTGCCGTGAATGACATTGAGCAAGATATATAAAAACATTATAAAACATATCTCCACTCAATTTCGAGGGAGAATTCATTGCATTTCTGGTATTTTGTGTGACTGTAGGTGATACGCTTGATAAGCTGCTTATACATTTCGTTTTTCTCTGCTACAGATAAAACATCGTAGTGCAGCAAAAGCTTTTTCAAAATAGGTACTGCCTCTTTAATTGGAGGCGCATACTCAACATCTTTCAGTTGCTCTTGCTTTTCCTGTAAAGCCGCTTCAGCTTTTTTTATTTTATTAACAAGGACATTACTGCGCTCAAGGAATGTCGGAATATCATAAACGCCCTTTTCAAGAAAATCATGCAGACTTGATTTTTGAGTGTTCAAGGTTTTCAGTGTGCGCTGCAAATCTCTTATTGATATTTTGATAAGCTCCGATTGCTTGTCTGTTTCGTTCTGCACTTGTTTTTCAACGGTAGAATTACAATCGGCCAATATTTGCTTGAGGAATTTGAGGATATAATCCTCAACGTAATCGGTTTTAATACTGCGCATACAGCCTGCATTCGGACAGAGCAGACGGTTTCCGCTTACTTTGGAATATTGGCGCTGAATAGCAGCGCCACATTTTTTGCAATAAATCAATCCCGCAAAAGGGTTTCGCAGTTCTCCTGTGAATGACGGCGGGTGGGAACGAGTTTTCCGGATTGTCTGCGCTTCATCAAACAGCTCCTGAGAAATAATTGCCGGATGTATTCCGTCAGATACAATCCACTTATCTTCATCGTTAAGCACGGAGCGGTGTTTGTCGGTTGGCAGCTTTTTTTTGATATGCTTCCTTTTATTCCATACGATTTTACCGAGATATGTCGGGTTTTGCAGATAGAATTGTATTGTGGTGCGCGAAAAGTGGTCATTTTTTCGGGGGCAGTATCCCATAGCATTGAGCCTGTCAGCAATAACCTGACTTCCCATGCGCTGATTGACATACATATCAAATACCATACGAATTACATTCGCTTCATCTTCACATATTTCAAGAGTTGGGTGCTTGTCGATATATGTGCGGCGGTATCCGTATGGCGGCTCTGTAACGTGATAGCCAAATTCGCACGATTTTTCAACACCCTTACGCAGACGGCGCTTGATTGATTTTAATTCCTGCCGTGCAATAAAGGACTGCATCTCAACGGACTGTTCGTCATATTCGTTACTTAGGTCATAGGTTTTGTTCGGAGTGATAATAAAAACATTATGCTCTTGAAACGTTTCAAGTATAATACCGCCGTCCTTTTGTGAAGAACGTCCCAGACGGTCAATTTCCATACAGCATACAGCACTATATTTGTTCTGTTCAATATCCTGCAATAATCGCACCATTTCAGGGCGCGTGAAAAGACCGTCACCTGATACAACTTCCTTGTATATCTCAACAATATTCAATTCCATTTTGGCAGCAAGCTTCATCAGCGTATCAGCATGACGGGCAAGTGTTTCATCAATGCTTTCATCGTCAGGGTCCATGCGAGACTTGCGTAGATATATGGCAACGCTGTCCTTGTAATTAAAAAATTGCATAAAAATCACCATAGCCTTTCTGCCTGCAAATAGTAATGAAAATTTAATAGCTTTATCGCAGGCAGATAAGGCGTCAAATGGTGATTTGTGCCCATGTGCGCTTTCGTTTTGCTTGCAAAACGAAAAAATCGCACGGGCAATTAAATCTATTAGTGTGAATTTTCACACTAATAACACTCCTTTGTAAAATTCTATTGGGATTTCAGAGTGCATATGATACAAGATTATCAGTATCGGAGATGTAATAGGACAAAATCAAAAAATCATAGAGTTTAACAAGGAGGTGGGTGATATGAAACTGCTTGAGGGTTGTGAACTTGTAGAGCTTACAGATGATAGAATTGTTCAGGAGTATCATTTTGGCGAAAGCGGCGTAATCAGAATGATAGGTAATCCAAATCCGCCGCAAAGGGAACATCAGGAATGTATTAACAAAGTAGCAAAGATTTTGCTTAAGGGGTATCAGAGAAGCATGAAAGTAGAACAAGAGAAAAACGGGGCATAAGCCCTGTATAAAAGGACAAGCTTGCAGGCATAGGCAAGTTGTCACGGGAATCGACTGAAATGACGTAAAAACTCCCCGCAATTCGTCGTCAATTAACATTTGATGATATTTACGTGATTGTAATAATATTAGCTTTATATGTTGACAAAAATAGATAAAATACGTTAAAATATTATCATAAATTTTATTTGTGCAGGAGAGACTAAAATGACATATAATATTGCCATTTGTGATGATAACCCCGTTGATTTGAAGGCGGAAAGTGAATTGATTAAGCAGTGTTTCAATGCCAAAAAGCTTTCTTATAATATCAATTTATTTAATAATTCAAAAGACTTAGTTAATTCAGATATTAAATATGATATTATTTTTTTGGATATTGAAATGAAAGATATGAACGGAATTGAAGCTGCCGAATTAATCCATCTTAAAAACAAGAAGTGTCTGATGTTTTTCGTGACGAACTATGAATCATATATGGATTCTGCGATGGATGAGCATGCTTTCCGATTTTGGGAAAAACCTATCAACAAAGACCGTCTGATGTACGGTATCGAGTCAGCAATCAGAAAAATCAGAAGCTATAATGCGTGTCTGACGGTGAGCGTCAACAGGCAGAAAATGAGTATCCCTATCACAAAAATTATTTTTATGGTAGCCGAGAATAAAAAGACGCGTATCGTCACGACCGATGATGAGTTTGTAATTAATGAACCGCTGAAAGCGATTAAATCGCGTATAACATCATATTCTTTTTGTGAGTCGCACGCAAGCTATTATATAAATCTGAATTACGTAAAAGATTACACACATACGGGGGTAACGTGTGTGTACAAAAATAAGGAGTACACGGCATATATGTCGCGAAGAAAATATGCAGAGTTCAATAAACATTTTATAGAATGGATGGGGGATCAGATATGAGAATCGATGTCGGACTTATTTTGGGAGTGGCTATTGAGTGTATGATTATGATATATTATGCAAATTCGACTTTATATCCCAAGAAGAATTATTACATAAGCAGCCTTATTGCGATTGTGGGGTATGCTGCGGTGTTTATTGTTGCAATTTTTGGGTATTCTAAGTTAAATATTTTTACATTTGCAATTATAAATTTTATGATATTTATTACAGGCTATAGTATAAATTATAAAAATGCAATATTTAAAAGTATGATATTAACGGCGATTTCTTCGTTGGGTGAGATTATGGTCATGTTCATATTAGAGATAGAATTTAGTGCAGATGACATAATTGGAGCATCTGGAGAAGAGTCTATGATTGTTACTTTGGCAGGAAAAATTATATATTTTATAGGCGTATTAATAATCAAGTATTTAGGGCGTAAAAATGGGAAACATTCCGAAAACTCTTTTATGGTGCTTATATTAGTTCCAATTATAACATTTGTGTGTATCATAATAGTTATAGGAATGGATGTTGAAAAAGAAGTATTTGCAATAATATGTATTATATCTATTGCAGTAAATATTTTGACATTCTCGGTGAATGAATTTACCATTTCAAAAAATAACAGAATACGCGTATTGGAGGATGAAAATTCTAAAAATCGTTGTGAGCTTGAGGAGTATAAAAAATTAGGAAAAGCATATGAGCAAATCAGAATTATAAATCATGATTTCAGAGAGCATGTCAGAACACTGATTGCTCTGATTGATGAGGATATTGAAAAGGCGAAACAATATATAAAATCTATGAAGCTTGTAAGTGAAAAAACAAAGTCTGAACGCTTTACTGATAATACTATTTTGAATATTCTTCTGAATGAAAAGGTAAAAGAATGTAACAAAAAAGGGATAAAGCTGTATATAGAATCTGTAAATCCAAAACTGGATTTTATTTCTGAAATAGATATAGTTGCAATCTTTTCAAATCTTATCAATAATGCAATAGAAGCATGCGTTGATACGGAGGACAAGGAAATCTTTATAAATTTATGTACGGTCAATGATGTGTTTACCGTAATAAAGGTCGAAAACAGCGCTTACAGAGAACCTGTTGTTTTGGAGGGAATGCTCAGAACTCATAAAAATGATAAACAAAATCACGGTATAGGTATTAAGAGTATAAACAATTCTCTGAGAAAATACGGCGGAAATATGAGCTGGACATATGATAAAGTAAATAAAAAATTCCGTACAACTGTTATTATCAACACAAAACAATTTTATACGACCGTTTAGAGCTGTTTATTGACCATTTGTCGCAATTCGATTGAATATTATGTAAAATAATGTTAGAATGTAATTACCTCAAAAAATCATAATATTATTATTAAAAGAGAAAGGGTGACAAATGATGAAAAAGGTAATTGAAAAAATTCAGACAAAGGTACTTCCTGCAATGGTGAAGATTGTACCGGTATGCGCGGCGTTAATGCTAATCATTAACAGTAATTCAACTTCAACAGTTATGAATGGTCAGCCTGAACCGCCAAAGGGTCTGAAGAAGTATCGCAAATTCTGATTATGTTCCGTTCGTTTGCAGAAAAAGTCATGGCATACGCAATTAAATGCGGATATGTGCCAAAGGATGAATCAGAAGAATATATTTACGGTCTTGACCTTATAATGAGCGTCATTTTCAGTGATATTTCAATGCTTATTATAGGCATAATTATGCACATGATACCGGAAGTAATTATTTTTATTCTGCTGTATAAGTGTATCCGTAAATATGGCGGAGGATTTCATTGTGAAACTGCAATTACATGTTACATATGTTCATGTATAATGTGTGTATGCGTATTATTGGCAATGAAGTACTTTCCGTACAATTTTATTATTTACATAGCAGCAACCATAATATTACTTGCTCTGCTTTTTATAATGTCACCTATAGAGGCGATAAATAAGCCTTTGGATGATATTGAGTTTAAAGTGTTTGGTAGACGGGCAAGATTTGTAATTCTCGCAGTTCTTGCGATTTTTGGTGCTGTATGTGCGCTCGGTTTATCCGACATTGTAAAGGCTATGACAATTAGTATTGCAGATGTCACTTTATTTGCTATAATGGGTAAAGTGAAACTGCTTTATTACAAAAAAAAGAACTATCAGAACGAGGGTGATGCTGTCTGAATGGCAGCATCATCTTTTTTTACGAAGTTGGCATAATTGTGGAAATTTTTTCCTGCCATTTGGCGTGGTTTATTGACCATTTATTCCCAAAAGCCACTCTCCACAACTATAATTGCTTACAAAAAAGTTTGCTTGAATATAAAATTATTATAGCAAAATATTACGCAAAGGAAGGTTAAAATGTGTATCGAAGAAACAATTGGAACTAATATACGACATAGAAGGAAGGAGCTGCATTTCGCACAAGAGGATTTTGCATATGAAATAGGCTTAAGCCCCTATTATTATGGCAGGATTGAACGCGGTAAGGCAAATCCGACAATACAGGTATTAACTACAATTGCAAATGGTTTGGGGGTTAAAATATCAGAACTTATTGATGAAGGCTATGGTAATTCGGCATATTAATAATAATACTTTAAATACGCAACTATAAACTCTTACCATTTATTAGGAAAAGGGGTATAATAGAGGAATAAATACGAGAGGAAGAGGTAAAAATAATGTATCAGATTACAGAAGAAAAAAGAGCATTTGAAAATGAGGAAAAGACAGTATACGGTATATATTATGATGACGAATACAATGTGTCGAATGTGTCGGCAAGTAAGTCTACAGTAGAGGGGTTAGTCGAAAAATACAATAAATATAAACTTGACCCTATACATTTACATGATGTAATAGAAGATTTTCTTGAAGAATAAAAGGACCATGACGGTCCTTTTTAATTTATATACCTTTCACAATGTTATGATAAGGACTGTCTTGAGAACATAAGGGTATACTTAACAGCCTGCGGACAGGAAATTGTGGATAAGGCTATTAACGTAAAATGCACTAAGGCGGAAGTTATATGGGTATTTACAGATGTGGAACCGGTGCCTTTTAACAGAGGATTTTATTCGGTAGATCTGAAGTATTTCTTCCGAGTTAAGCTGGCAGTATTCACAGGCGTTGGCAGACCGACAGAGGTTGAGGGTCTTGCAACTTTTGACAAGAAGGTAATTTTGTTCGGCTCAGAGGGAAATGCAAAGGTATTTGAGTCCAAGTTCAAGGAGGACGCATTTGACCCGCAGCTTTGGAGAAAGACTAATATGCCTCACGCAATAGTGGAGGTTGTAGACCCGATAACATTGGGAGCAAAGCTTGTTGATGTGCGTGATAAGAAATCGTGCTGCTGCGATGATGACTTTGACCTCGCATCAGTTCCGGAATCTGTTTGCAGAGTTTTCGACGACAGCTTCATACTCGGCAACGAAACAAAGAACGTGTTTGTATCTTTGGGCGTGTTCTCGATAATCAAACTGGAAAGAAAGGTTCAGCTGCTTATTCCGTCATATGATTTCTGCATTCCGCAAAAGGAATGTGTAGGTGCAACTGATGACAATCCGTGTGATTTGTTTGAGCGCATTGACTTCCCGGTTGATGAATTCTTCCCGCCGGAGAGGGGCGAATTTTTAGAGAAAGGTCAGGATGACCCATCAATGCCGCGTGACGACGATGACTGTGAGCGTCACTATGATCGCGACTGCTGCCGTGACCGTGATGACGACTGCGACTGCCGCAGAAGATAGGTAAAATATAAAGACTCCTATGATTTAAGTCATAGG
>CAMCPC010000025.1 GCA_945876665.1 uncultured Oscillospiraceae bacterium | reverse complement strand
AAAAACCGCTTAAACGCAGTGTTTAAGCGGTTTTTACTTGGTGAGCCATCGGAGATTCGAACCCCGGACAACTTGATTAAAAGTCAAGTGCTCTGCCGACTGAGCTAATGGCCCGTATAAAAATGGCAGGGATAGCAGGACTCGAACCTACGCATGCCGGAATCAAAATCCGGTGCCTTACCGACTTGGCTATATCCCCATACTATCACTTTCCAACTAAACAAAAAAAAATGGGGTGGGTAGTGGGATTCGAACCCACGACATTCAGTGCCACAAACTGACGCTCTAACCAACTGAACTACACCCACCATAGCTTGGTGGCAGTAAATTTAACTCCCACTTAACATTTTTAAAAATAAAAATGTTTTGGCGTGTCTGGAGGGATTCGAACCCCCGGCCCATTGCTTAGAAGGCAATTGCTCTATCCAACTGAGCTACAGACACATATTGGAGCGGGTGATGGGAATCGAACCCACGCGACCAGCTTGGAAGGCTGGAATTCTACCATTGAACTACACCCGCATATAGTTTTATCAGTCATACCATCAACCGACTTGCATTATTATATCAGAATCAACAGTATTTGTCAATAGTTTTTTCAAAAATATTATCTCCTAATTTCTGCACGTTTATGTATGGGATAGAATAATCTATCCCTTTAAATCCTTACTTATGCGATACACATAATCGGTCATTTTTGAAACATCATTTTTACTGTTAAATACTCCAAACGATGCTCTCACCACTCCCCTGTCACTTGTGCCAAGCGCTCTATGGGCAAGCGGCGCACAATGGTATCCCGCACGTACTGCAACTCGTCCGCCGAAACGTTCAAAAACCTCCTCACTGCCAAGGTTACCTACATTAAACGCAACCGTAGCAACGCTGTTATCACTTCCGTAAACCGTTACATTATCCATATTCATCAGATTTTCCTTAAATCGTTCTGCCAGTGCTTTTTCATACCTGCCTATCGCCTCCGCACCGTATCTGAGAACATACTTCACTCCCTTGCCCAATGCCGCAATTCCGGGAGTATTCATTGTACCGCTATGAAATCTGTCCGGCATAAATTCGGGCTGAATAAGGCTTTCCGAGTTACTTCCTGTGCCTCCCACCGCTAACGGAAATACCTTTTCGGGATTTTTCATATAAAGCCCTCCTGTCCCGAGCGGTCCCATAAGCCCCTTATGTCCCGAAAATGCTATCATATCCGCATTCATTTTCACTGCGTCCACCGTCAGGCAGCCGGCAGTCTGGGCAGCATCTATGAGAAACGGTATCCCGTGCTTTTTCGCCATACGTCCTATTTCATAAACGGGCTGTATCGTTCCGCATACGTTGGAGGCATGTGTGCAGACAATCAGCTCCGTGTCCTCTCTTATAGCCTTTTCCACGTCCTTGGCGCGCACATATCCGTTCTCATCTGCACCGACTACCGTACAATTACCCAACAAAAACGCAGGGCGAAGCACGCTGTTATGGTCCATTGCCGTTACAACGATATGTCCGCCGTCACGCACTGTACCAAATATAGCTGTATTGAGCGCATATGTCGCATTCTGAGTAAACACGACATTCTGCGGTTTGGGAATATTAAAAAGCTGTGCAATCAAATCCTGTGTGTCCACTATTGCGCGCACGGCTTCCATGCTTTTTTTGTGACTGCCTCTGCCCGCGTTTGAGCTGCTGAATATTGTACTCTTTATCAGCTGTGTATATACCGCAAGCGGTTTTTTTAATGTTGTAGCAGCGTTATCAAGATACAGCATGGTACACACGCTCCCCATTTTCAGTTTTTTCTATATAAATCCTTTTAACAGAAATTCCGGTTTCAGCAGCTATCATTCTTATTTCATCAAGCGCGCGGTCGTCAAGACGCACGGAGTAAGAACAGCCGCCTTTATTAATAGCCGCGGGCGTATGCACCACATATGCAGGAAATCCCACATTTTTTTCCACAGCCTTTTTAAGTCTTTCGGCAGTGGTTGCTGAACCAACTATTATATACATAACTTTCACTCCTCTCGGCTTCTATATAACTGAAAGAAGCAAGGAGAATTCCTTGCTTCTTCCTTATTATATACTATTCCGACGGGAGGTTATTTGTGTAAAATATTATTCCATTTCTGATGTTTTTGATAATAGCATTAAACGCTTTGTTATTTATTTAATTTTGTGATTGATCTTTAATAAAATCATACAATTCCGCATACGCAGTTGAAACTCTTTGCAGCGAATATATATTGAACAATCCGAATGTTGCAATATTGATTATAAACCATACAATAAATGAAATGTCAAGCTTAAACCATGTCATTTTATTGCCCTTCATCATCTTTATACTGGTTGACAGCATTTTAAACACAGACATTTCAGGGTTGTCCTTTGCTATAAAATACAACGGTCTGAACCAATAGAATGCTATAATTCCCGGCGCATAAAAAAATGTTGAAAATACGCATATAATAATATTTTTAATTATTACAGCAATAAATGCTTTGATTGATATTTTTGTAAGAGGCTGAAACATGATCCCTACGGAAGGATTTTCCTCACGCGAAACACCGAGCGTATACCACGAATAGCCTATATCCACAAAAATTTTCAGTAAAGATAATATAATCAATATCACTGACAAAACCACATTAATGCTATCCAACGTCATCATTGTAAATAAGATTATACTTATTGCATAAGCGAATGCCATCAAAATCAGGGTAGCGATAGCAGGGTTTGGTTTGGTTGCCTTTATAAGAGCATTTGCTCTCATTTTCATCGTTTTTATGTTAAATTCCATGTTTTTTCTCCTTATCCGCACAGTATATTTCTTTTTTGTACCAAGGTCTTAAGCTCTGTCATAAGCTGCTGCGATTCCAACAGTTTATTATTGCTTATTGTGTCCTTCATTTTTTGCAGGACAGACATAATACCTTTTTCTGTCTGTAAGCTTTCCGGATTCGTTCTGCCCCAAGCCATATCATTCATAAGCTGAGCAAAATCATTTTTCAGAGTATCATCTGTTGTTTGGAGCATAAGCAGTTTAATTTCCCTTTGTGCCTTCTCCATGAAATTATATGCGCTGCTTGATTCTCCTTGATTTATATGCCTTACTGATACGCGCATTACCAACATGACTATTGCAAAAATGCCTGTCAATACCGACTCGCAAATCAATATGGCTGTCACAGACATACTTTCGGACAATAACGCAATTATACTGATTATAAGCTGCAATACAAAGTATATTAAGCATATTATAAACTCCGAAGCATATAAAAACTCTAAATCCGGTTTATTATCACATAATATTGCCGGCAATAGCTGTGCCGCTATACTTATTACCAAAAATATGTATCCTGTTACAAATACGGGTGTTATTTCCCGCTGCACAGTAAAAAATATAACTGATAATACAATTAATAATATTGCACATATAATCCCTGTTGTTTTTAAATGTCTTTTCATATTTTCCTCCTAACCCACAGTAATCTTGTATCCTTTCATATTAAAGTCGCGGGTTCTTGTGCATATAAATGCTAAAATGATACCCAATTGTTTGTCGGTACATCCAACATTGTCAATACATAAATTGATGTCTTTATTAAAACACCATACATTTCCATATTGTAACGTATCTATAGACTTAACATCACCGTAAGACATTTTTTTAAATCCTATTTTTGTAATAAAATAGATGTTTCTGTCTGTAAGCAACACTCCGGATTTGGATTTGGAGATTATTCCGTTAGAGTTCCAGAAGACGGCTCTTTCATTAGAAGAAATCGATGCTTTGGCGCACACCTTATTTAACAAATCCTTATGAACAGTCGGGGTTGCAATATATTCATTTGAATCTGCCATTTTTTTAAATAAATCCATATAGTCCTCAAAGATATAGTTTTCATTTAAACAGCCGCACAGCATTTCAAATGACTGCATCGCTTTTTCTTTAAAAGTTTTATTCTTATTTATTTTTAATAATTTTTGAGCAGGAAGTTCCGTATCACATATTCGGGTTTGTGTTTTCGATATATTAACATCAATATTAAAAACGCCTCCGCAATAAGCACACTCCCTGCGATTTGCCGATATGGGAGCTTCAAACGGCGCTCCGCAATTAGGACATTTTGTTTCTGATGCTTTCACACTGTATCCCCCTATCTGAATATTTTACTTTTTATCAATGGTTTTTTTGCAATTTTTGAAATATAGTCTATATAATCGGCATCGGCAACCAAATCAAATACATTGACTTTAAGTGTTTTATTGATGCCGTAATGTATATTAATTATACTGCCGTTCGACATAAGTACAATCGGTTTATTATCAAAGCCGGTGATAGTTCCTCTGTTATCCATTTTAACTGTAATAGTCTGCATATTATACAAAGTGTTATTCTGCGCCAGCTTTTTGTATGCAATCAGATGAAGCATATTTGAAATCTTTTTTATCACAACAGTAATAATATCGGACTTTTCATCTGTATACGAAAAATATACTCCATCAATTTTTTCATAATTCTTGTTGTTGAAATCCTCCCACAAGGCATAATTTAGTGGCTGTATTTCCTTTTCGTATATTTCCTGTTCTTCCTTGGCTGTTAACTGCGCTTGTTTTTCTCTTTCCTCTTTTTCGATTCTTTCGCGTTCTGCCCGCTCTTTGGCGGCTTTTTCTTCCTGCTGCTGTTTTTCGCGTTCCTCCTGTTCACGCTTTTCTTTTTCCTGCCGCAGCTTTTCGTGCTCCTCCTGTTCACGCTTTTCTCTTTCCGCCTTTTCCTTTTCAATACGCTGATGTTCTTGTTCTTCTATCTGATTAAAATAATTCTTTTTACGCTCTATGTATTCATCATGAATTCTTATTATTTCCATCTTGTCCGCAATTTTTGCCGCATCCAAAGCCTTTTGGAAATACATTTCATTCATTTCATAATGCCGGCATGCCGGCACAAACTCTGTACACATATAATCCACAGGCTTGGACAAATACCACCATATACGATAATCGTCCTCATATTCTCCCGATAAGTCCACTAAAATATCCTGTGCTTTTACGTAATAGGTCGGCTGATTTTCTGCATTGGCATATTCCTTTTTTTCATAACTTAATTTATAATAAAATTCGACCTCTTTCAGCTTTTCTTCAAGATAATTTTCTTCCTGATTGGAATTATCCGAATTGTCAGGAAATGACTGTTCTGCTGTAACATTTGCTGCGGATGCTGTACGATTGGATATATCAATTTTCGTTCCGCATTGAGTGCAAAAACAAAATTGCTTTGTATTTTCCACTGTTATCGAATTACCACATTCAGGGCAAAATACCTGTGCCATATTTTACACCACCTTATATCAATTTTTCGCCGCATTCAAGGCAGAATTTTGCCCCTTGTACAGTTTCAGCACCGCATTTCGGACATGTATGTATCAGTTTCGCGCCGCACTCCAGGCAGAATTTTGCCCCCTCCGGAATTTCGGCTCCGCATTGAGGGCATAAAATCTTCCCCTTTGCTACAACCTTTGCGCCGCACTCCGGACAAAATTTAGACCCCTCCGGAATTTGGGCTCCGCATTGGGCGCATTTAATATTCACCATGTTGTTATTCTGTGAATCAGGCTGAAGGTCTGACATACCGTTTCCCATAGCCGTACCCACGGCACTTCCGATATTTACACCCATTCCCAGTCCCATTCCCGCGCCCATTACAGCAGAGGAAGTTCCCTCATTTGCAGCGGCTTTATCTAACACACCAAACATGCGCTCCTGCTGATAGTTATAGCCTATAATATCCATCTTTGCGCGCTGGGATTTAGCCTTTTTTAATTCAACATACGATGGATCATCCTCCGGAACAGATATTTCGTTTACATTAAAATTAACAAGCTTTAATCCGTAAATACTAAACTCGTTCTTTATATCCTCCGCAATTCCATTCGATATAGCTTTCAGATGCGATTGAATTTCAAGTATGGAAATTTGCTTTTGCACAAGCATTTTAGCTACATAATCTCTGATATTTGTAAGAAGTATTCCTTTGAAATAATCACCTAAAGTTTTTTGAGTAAAGACGGAGGTTGTTCCTACTAATTTCAGCAATAATTTTTTGCTGTCCTCAACCTGAACAGCAAATTGTCCGAACATTCGTACCGGAATCATAATATGATATTTGCAGTCTTCAATCTGCAGCGGTGTGGGCGTACCCCATTTTAAGTTCATGGAAACCGCTTTATTGATGAAATAAACCTCACAATGAAACGGTGATTCGCCGTTAAACGGCAGATTTACAAGCCGCCTTATAAGAGGAATATTTTGTGAATGCAGTGTATATCTGCCCGCTCCGAACAAGTCCAATGCTTTACCGTCTTTAAAGAATACTGCCTCCTGCGACTCATGTACAATAAGCTGCGAAAGCGTATTAAAATCCTCTCCGGGAAACTTCCATACAAATACGTCATTCCCGCAATCATTACCATCACATTTTATTATTTTAAATATGTCCATTGAATTTTACCCCGTATTATCCATTCATATTGATTTTGCAGTTTCGATTATATCTTTGCCGATGCTCTTCTCATATTTAAATCGTTTACAAATTGCTCTGCCATCGATTTTGATGAAGAATACATAGTTGTCTGTATTCCGTTATTTAATGTTATAACTATTTTCTGATTCATTCCCATCCAAATACATAGTATGGGCAAAATTACAGTAATACAAGTAAATACTGCAAGAAACATGAAATACCAAGACATTTTTACAGACATTGTAACCGACATAATATCCTTATAATTAATCTCCGGCAGATTGTTTAGCCTTTTGGGCGATGTGATAATCGTCATACCGTCCTCCTTCAATGTTACTACAGAAGAAGTGCGACCATTTAAAAGACCTGCGACTGTGCCTTTTGAAGAAGTAAGCCTATAAATCTTATCCTGTATAACTGGTTCCGCATTTGTTGTTCTTGTTTCTTCCATTTTGTTTCTCTCCTTTTTTATTTATATTTTTAATGTGTAAGTTTATATTTGACACATTTTTCATGCTATGCTATAATTTTCATCGGGGTGAAAATTATGAACGAATACAAAGATATTGACTTTCTTGATATAAAGAAAAATATCAAGCTTACGAAGGATACTGTTACGGGCAAAACATATGTAAAAAAATATCTTAAATCCCAGTCACAGTACGAAATATATAAGCAATTGCAGCAGAGCAATTTCAGCGGGATTCCGAAAATTATAGACCTCTATTTTGAGGATAACTGCTGTGTGCTTATAGAAGAATACATTGAGGGCAAATCACTTCAGCAGCTCATTGATGAAAAAGCCATGATTTTTACTCCCGACCGTGTTGAAGAAATAGTTAATTTTCTATGCAGGACGCTTAAACCTATTCACAAATCAGGCATTATTCACCGCGATATAACCGCATCAAATATCATGTATTCATACGACAATCAGATGTATCTGATTGATTTTGGCAATTCCCGCACCCATAAGAACAATCAGTCCACCGATACGGAATATATCGGCACGCAGAACTATGCCGCGCCTGAACAGTTCGGGTTTGGTCAATCCGACAGCAGAACAGATATTTATGCTATCGGTGTTTTATGTAATGTACTGCTCACGGGCGGCAAATATCCGCATGAGCAGCTCTGCAAGGGACGTCTTACGAAAGTAATCAAACGCTGCACCGCTGTCAAGCCAAAGGACAGATACCGCAGTATGACAGGTTTGAAAATCGGTATGTTCCGCGCGCGCCATAGATTTTTTACAAGCGTTCCAATGATAATCGTATATGTATATGCCCTGCTGTTTTTTTTGCTTCCCTCGGTAATTGTTATGTTCGCTATGAGAGACGAACTAAAAACCGACCCATATGACGAATACAAAGCAATCGCCACATCATCACCGGCAGAAAAAAGCAACCGCCGCTGGGACATCATTGAAAACTGTATCGCAGACGGCAATTATGACGAGGCACAGAAGCGTCTGGATGAAGCCGCCGCAGAAGGGCTAAGCGACATCAAACTGTATAAGCTGTACTCACAAAACTATGAAGCACAGCAAATGTATGATGAAGCCGCGCAAACCGTCATTGATTACATATACAATGTCAAGGGGATTGAAAACTTTTCGAAAAAAGCCTATATGGTTTTTCGTCTTAATTATCTTTACCCCAACTGTTCCGGCTCTGTGCAGCAAACCATTGACGCACTCAACCAAGCTTTAAACTAAGTATAACACAAGTTTTTCTTTGAGTATTGGACTGACAGTGATAAATATATTTCATAAAAAAAATCACGGTTACCCGTGATTTTTTGCTATTCTTTTAAAATTGTTTTATCACCCGCTTCTTCAAGCATTCTGTCACATTCAAGTATTTCAATATGGTTTTCAAGACAGAACAGGATAATACTGTCGCGCCTGACACGCGGATACAGCTTACCGACTCCTGCTACATTTATAAATTTTTGACTTTCCTCCGCGTCAAGCTCAAATCCGAAACACATCTGAATCACCTTATTACGGCTCGGATTTTCTTTCACACCCTGATTAAGCTTATATAAGTATGAACCCGACATTTGTCCGCGGCTTGATACTTTTGCCACTGTCAGTTTCTTTTCCTGCAATAAATTTACTATATAATCCCTTAAATCAACGCATATTATTTCTTCCGTATTTTCTTCTATAAAATGCCCTATATCCGGTTCACTTTTTAATATCTCCATCAGTTCATCTGTTGATTTTGCCATGACAATGTCCTCCTTTTGAATAATTATATATTTTCATAAGGAAAACTGCAATAACTTTGCGATAATTTATCACCGTCAGTGACAAATTATTTTATCTTATATACTCAAAATTCTTCGTCTACAGTCACATTCCCTCTGCCATTTCAAAAAATTCGTTCAATATACATATTAATCTTTTTTACTTATAGTTTTGACAGATCATCCAATTCAATCTTTTGTTCTCATTATTTAACCAATTAATGATAGATGTTTCTATTTTTCTATGAAGCATTTCACGCATCTCCTGCCATTATTATACCACCGTTTTGACATTTATACAATTGATTTTCAAAAGTAAATGACATTTTTCAAATAGATTTATTTTCAATTTTGGCATTTTTCAAATACAGCATTTCATCAACCCAAGACGGGGGCAAAACAGGGGGACGGTTCTACCGTCCTACTAACTGATTTTGACAAACTTACAGATTTCTAAATTAATAAAAAATCAGCTAAGTGTATAATCTTAACACCGTCTACATTACCAACAGCCAATTCGTCCATTGTAACAACATACTTCGGACAATGATCCCGTATGGAGATTCACGGTCAGAATCATCCGACAGAGTTCTGCATAAATACGTTCATCTCTTTTCACTGCTACAAAGTCTATTTCCTTAACCTGACGGGAAATATTATAGGCGGTCTTGGTGCAAATCCATTACAGAGATTTTGACCGGCCCTCCCATAAATACTTTTCAATATTTTTGCATATAATATTTATAACATATAAAACGCAATTTGCATTTTATATGCTTGACATCAGCGTTTTAATGTATTATAATTATTATGAAAAATATATAATTTATAAAGGAGCTGATTATTATGGCAAACGTATCAAATGTAAGCTTCCGTATTGACAGTGATTTGAAAGCTCAGGCTGACACGCTCTTTTCTCAGCTTGGTATGAATATGACCACAGCTTTTAACATTTTTCTTCGTCAAGCGGTAAGAGAAGGCTGTATCCCATTTAACATAACTATCAACACACCAAACGCAGAAACAATTGCTGCTATGCTCGAAACAGAACGTCTGCTTAGTGACCCTTCAACAAAACGATATGATGTTGAGGATGCTTTGAAGGAATTAAAATCATGAGCTTACAGGTAATTTGGACTTCTCGATTCAAAAAAAGATTATAAGCTGGCAATGAAACGTGGACTAAGCATTGATAAAATCGATGATGTAATCCGTATGATTGCGGCCGGTGAAACCCTTTCTGAAGAATACTGCGACCATCAACTCAGCGGTAACTGGAAAGGTTATCGCGAATGTCACATAGAACCGGATTGGTTATTGATTTATCGTATAGAAAATGACATTCTTGTTTTAACTCTTTCAAGAACAGGTACTCACAGCGATTTATTTAACAAATAATATTTAGGACGGATTTCAGTACCGATATGTAGGTGTACCGATGGACGATTTCATAAATGAAATTAACAGCTATATCGAGTGGTATAATACAAAACGAATCAAGCAGTCACTGGGCTATATGAGCCCGGTAGAGTACAGACATAGTCTTGGAT
>CAMCPC010000024.1 GCA_945876665.1 uncultured Oscillospiraceae bacterium | reverse complement strand
ATAGAAAAATACGCTTACGTCAGCGCGGCGCAGAAGGTCGCATATATCATCGCATACAAGCTGCGCGTCAATGGGAACTATTACGTTGCCGCCGATTACAGTACCGAACCAGCTCACAAGATAATTATAGCTTGTAGCGCCGATTACCGCCGCATGAAGCTTTCCCATAGGCTTTAAAAATCCGTTCAGGCGCTTAACGTCCTCATATAAATCAGCATATGATTTTTCGGCAATTTCCTTACCCTGCTTTTCCTTAATAAATGCTTTGCTGCCGAACTCGTCAGCAGAAAGTCTTACCAAATCCGCAAGTGTTTTTACGTCCTTTTTTTCCATATTATTGCTCCTTTACAAGTGCTTCAAGATATTCGGCAGCCTCGCCTACGGTATGAAGCTTAATCACGTCCTGCTCGTCAACAGTAACTCCCAAGTCACCCTCCAACTCTCCAAGCATACTCATAAAATCATATGAATTAAAGCCTAAATCCTCAATAAATCTGGAATCAGCCGTAATATTTTCCGGCTCCGCATCAACATAATTAACTATAAGCTCTTTTATTTTTTCAATCATTTCAAGCATCTCCTTTATATCATTTCAAGTATTTCGCCCACTGTTCTGTTTTTGTCCTCTATGCCTCTGAACAGTATGCGGCACAGATAGTAATAAAGATATTCCATTTCGTAATCGGTAACTGCGCCCTTCTGATATTCAAAATTGAAATTAAGTCCGTTATCCTCCGGTCTGTGCATTACCGTCAGATACAGCGGCTGCGCAGCAACACCATTTGTGTACCACATACTCTTATATTTCACATCAGGTATTTCAAATTCATCCTGCTTCACTGTAAGCGGCTGATATGTAAGACTTATACTTTCATAGCTTGCGCCCGGACTACTCCCGACGCTGCCGCTCCAAGAAGCACTGCGCCGCCTGTAATTTTTGCCATTTTTTTCACAAAACTCACTTTATCACACCTTTCTGTATTTTCCAACCTTGTGTCAACCTCTCTTTTTTTATAGTATCACATTTTTTATTGACAGCCAAGAATTTTCAATACTTTTTCTCGGTAATGTCGGATTATCGTTATTCCTTTAACATTCTGTAGTTCATGCAAAAATTTTACACTCAATACAAAAAGCGTATGCAAACACATACGCTTTTCAATGGAGTATCAATATATTACAGATTTTCTGTCAGAAACTTCTGCAATGCCGCAGCGGCTGCTTCCTCGTCTGCACCGTTTATGGTTACCTTGATAGTGTCTCCGCACTTTACTCCAAGTCCCATAAGTGCCATTAGTCTTGCGGCGTTTGCACTTTTGCCGCCCTTCTCAATCGTGACCTCGCTCTCAAAGGGCTTTACCGTGTTTACAAGCATTCCCGCCGGCCTTGCATGAATACCCACCTCGTCTGTGATTACATACTCGAATTCCTTCATTTTTATTTCCTCCTCGTAATTTAATTTTCAATTTTTAATAAATCATTTCCGACCTTGACAGCACCCGAAGCAACAGCTTCTATTGTGCCGTAATCGTATGTATTGCATATAATCATAGGTGTTGTCACCTTAAATCCGGCATTTTTAATAGCGTCAATATCAAAGCTTATAAGCAAATCTCCCTTCTTGACGCGCTGTTCATTCTGCACATGCGCCTCATAATACTGTCCCTTTAGCTTAACCGTGTCAATACCGATATGCAACAATATTTCCGCGCCGTCATCAGTTATAATTCCAAGCGCGTGATGTGTGTCAAACAGGTTGTCTATAACACCGTCCGCAGGCGCATACAGTTTGCCCTCCGACGGCTCGACAGCTACACCCTTTCCAAGCGCTTCGCTGGCGAAGGCTTCGTCCTCTACATCTGTAAGTGGCAGCATTGTGCCGTTCATCGGTGATGAAAGAATTATGCTTTTTGCTGTTTCGCTCTTTTTATTTTCTGTAATCGTCTGAATCGGCGCGCTTTCCTCAACCATCGGATTGTCAGATTCGGGAGTTTCCATGTAATCCTCCAGATGCGATTTAATTACCGATACGCGCGGTCCGTATATAACCTGTATACCGTTGCCCTTATGGATAACGCCCGACGCGCCGCTTTGCTTAAGGAGTATGTCCTTGACCTTGCTTTCATCAATTACCGTAACGCGAAGTCTTGTGGCGCAGCAGTCAAGGTCTGACAGATTGTTCTTGCCGCCAAGTCCGGCAAGGATAAGCGCACTTGTGGTATCTGACGATGCCGATGCCTTTTCCGCATCCTTTCGCGCGTTCACGTCAGCTCTTGTATATAGCTTTGTTTCCTCGTCGTCCGCTTCACGTCCCGGAGTTTTGAAGTTGAACTTCTTAATCATAAAGCTGAACATGAAGTAGTACAGCACAAAGTAAACAAGTCCCACAATAACAATCCATATCCAATTAGTTTTGTCGTTGCCCTGAAGGACACCGAACAGCGTCATATCAATAAGTCCGCCCGAGAAGGTCATACCAACGCCGACCTTGAAGATGTGCATAAGCATATATGACAGTCCTGCCGTTACGCAGTGTACGGCGTACATAACAGGCGCTACGAACAGGAATGTAAATTCAAGTGGTTCGGTTATACCTGTCAGCATTGACGTCAGCGCTGCTGAAAGAAGCAGACCGCCGACAATCTTTTTCTTTTCAGGTCTTGCGCACTTGTACATAGCCAATGCCGCACCGGGAAGTCCGAATATCATGAACGGGAACTTACCTGCCATAAATCTTGTGGCTGAAACAGAGAATTCCCCCGTTGACTTGGACGCAAGCTCCGCAAAGAATATATTCTGCGCACCCTGAACAAGCTGTCCATCTATCATTGCAGTACCGCCAACGGCTGTCTGCCAGAACGGCATATAGAATACATGATGAAGTCCGAACGGAATAAGTGCCCTTTCGATTATACCGTAAATCCACGTGCCCGCATAGCCCGAGTTCATAACAAGGTTTCCGAGCATTGCAATCCATGACTGGATAACGGGCCATATGTAGAACATTGCAATACCCACAACGAGGTAAACAACACTGGATATAATCGGCACAAAACGCGTTCCGCCAAAAAACGACAGCACCTGCGGCAGCTCTATTTTGTAGAACTTGTTATGCAGTGCCGCAACGCCAAGACCTACAATTATACCTCCGAACACGCCCATCTGAAGCGTTGTTATTCCAAGCACTTGAGTGGTGGAGTTTGCCGCCATTGCCTCAATTCCGCCCTTTGCGTCAATTAAAGCGCCTATTGTCGTATTCATAATCAGAAACGCAATCGCGCCCGACAGCGCAGCAACCTCTTTTTCCTTTTTCGCCATGCCTATGGCTACGCCCATCGCAAACAGCAATGCGAGGTTATTAAACACCGCGCTGCCTGTCTTATTCATAATATCAAGAATTGTGTAAAGTACGCTTCCAGGGTAAATAATTCCCGTCAAGTGATACGCCTGAAGCATTGTTTCATTTGTAAAGGAGCTTCCGATACCAAGCAGAAGTCCCGCAACCGGCAGCAGTGCTATAGGAAGCATGAACGAACGTCCCACACGCTGCAAAACACCAAATATTTTGTCTTTCATTTTTGTGTACCTTCCTTTCTGAAATTTACTTATAAATTTTTATATATAAACGCAAACATCGGCCGGTCTGTTTACGTCTAAATATCTTTTTAAGCGCTGATACGCTTTAAATGTATTGTTAAATATACAAGCTCATCATCGGTTACCTGCTTATTATATTTCTCGCTCACTAAATCCGATATGCGCTTGGCACACTCATAATGCTCACTGCAATTTTTCATTATGAGATTACGGAATACCTCGTCCCTTTCCTCTGTTCTGTCATTGTGCATTTCGTTGCAGAACAACCGTTGGGCAAAATATCTCATATGAACAGTAAATCGGCTAAAAGCAAGCGACTGGGTATCAAATTTTTTGCCGTAATAATCCTCAACTATCCTCATGCAGTCCTCAATCAGACTTGTGATTTCATACATATCGTCCATGCTTGTATTCAACTCCGCATTCACGATATGCATTGCAATAAATCCAGCCTCGTCAATGCTCAGCTCGACGTCAAGTCGCTCCCTGACTTTTTTCAGACAGTTTTTACCCAAACGGAATTCCTCGGGATAATACTGCATAATCGCGCCCAGAAGCGGATTGGAAAACGCCATGTTCTGCTTCTGACGTGAAATGGCAAAGCTTATATGGTCCGAAAGCGTCAGCAGCAGGTTTTCATTCAGGTTATACGGAAGCTGCTCCTTCACCTCGTCTATAAACTCGTCCGTCAACCGCAGATGCTCGTAGGGTATCTCCCCCATAAGCTCTATCAGACGTCTTTGTACGGAGGAGTTTGTCATACAGTAAATCTTCCTCACCTTGTCCTGCTCTATTTCATCATTCGGCTTTTTGCCGAAGCCTATTCCCTTGCCCGTTACAATCATTTCGCGGTTCTTTTCGTCACAGCCGCACACAATGTTGTTATTAATCACCTTTTTTATACGCATGACTGCACCCCTCATAAACTAAAAAAGCCAACCTTATACAAACCATATACAGCTTCCGCGTTATATATGAGAATTAGCATAAAGTTGGTCAAGCCCGCATTACCGGTAACATTCCAAGAATTAAATTGTTTACATTATATATATTATATCATTTTATTCATGTTGTCAATATATTTTTTGTAAAAACCGAACAATCGGCATTTTGTTTAATTTTTATATTTTCATTTTGTGCATTTTTACACATACATATAAGGCGGCGCAGCAGTATAATCTGCCGCGCCGCCGTTACAAATTTTATTTTCCGTAATGTACATGGAACATTTCATGGGAATTGCCCTTGACTATTTCATCATAGATGTATCCCACTGACGGGTTTTTATCAGAAAATTTAATCTGAATACGCTCGTCCGTGTGGTAAAGTCCCTTTGCTCTCTTATCACGTTCAGGACTTATGGCAAACGGCTGACCTGCACCGCCGATACAGCCCTCCGGACACGCCATAACCTCAATAAGGTCATAATAAGCCTCGCCGCTCTGTGTAGCCTGTATAATCTTTTCTGCATTGGCAAGACCGTGAACAACACATATTTTAAATTCCCTGCCTAACGCTTGTATTGTGGCTTCCTTGATTTCCTCTTTACCTCTTACGCCGATAAACTTAATTTCCTTTATTGCGCCGGAGCTCTTGTCATCACTGCACTGGCGTATCACCGCCTCAGCTACGCCGCCCGTAACGCCGAAAATCACGCCTGCGCCGCTTCCGCCCATATCGAACGGCGCGTCAAGATACTCGCTTTCCAGTTCATCAAACTGTATACCGGCACCCCTTATCATCGTTGCAAGCTCCTGAGTTGTCAGTGACAGCTCGATTATGCGCTTGCCGTTTTCGGTAAACTCAGGACGTGAAACCTCATATTTTTTCGCCGTACACGGCATTATTGCAACCGAAACAAGCTCTCTTTCGTCCCCGCTGTCCTCATGCCATTTCTTAATGACACTGCCGAACATCTGCATAGGTGACTTGCAGCTTGAAATGTTGTTGTTTATAAGCTCAGGATGCTTGTTCTCCGCATATTTAATCCATGCGGGACAGCAGGAGGTATACATCGGGAATGTGCCGCCGTTTTTAACGCGTTCAACAAACTCGTTTGCCTCCTCTAAAACTGTCAAATCCGCCGACAGAACAGTGTCAAACACGCTGTCCACACCCATCATCTTAAGCGCCTTTACAGTCTTTCCAAGCACATTTTCACCATGTTCAACGCCGAATTCATCGCCAAGCGCCACGCGTACAGCGGGCGCAATCTGAACAACTACCCTCTTTGTCGGGTCTGCAAGATAATCCCACATTTTTTCAGTTTCGTCCTTAACTGTTATCGCGCCTGTCGGACAGACAGCGGCGCACTGACCGCAGTTTACGCAGTCCGTATCGCAAAGCTTCATGTCAAAGGCAGGCATAACCTGCAGCTTAGAGCCGCGGTGCGCGAAGTCGATTATTCCAAGTCCCTGCTTTTCCTGACAAACTCTCACACAGTCGCCGCAAAGAATACACTTGTTCGGGTCACGTACAATACTCTTGCTGCTTGTATCCTTTTCCTTTTCGGGACGGTTATTTTCAAACCTCACCTGCTTTACGCCAAATCGCAGCGCAAGCTCCTGCAAACGGCATGAGCCGTTCTTTGAGCATGTGGTACAATCTCTGCAATGGGTTGACAAAAGCAGCTCCAAAATCATTTTTCTGTGCTTCTGCAAAGCAGGAGTGTTTGTTTTTATTTTCATTCCGTCACGCGGAAGCGTTGAGCAAGCCGCGTCAATTCCGCCTCTTTCGTTTTCCACAACGCACATTCTGCACGCGCCGTAGGTGGACAGCTCCGAATAATAGCAGAAGGTAGGCATTTCAATTCCCGCCTTGCGTATAACCTCAAGGATATTCTTTTCGCCCTCAATTTTAACCTTCATGCCGTCAACATACATATATCCCATCGTTTATACCTCCTCTACCGCACTAAATGCACAGGCGCTCTTGCACGCTCCGCACTTTATACACTTATCCGTATCAATCGTAAACGGACTCTTTATCTCACCGCTGATTGCGCCCACAGGACACTGACGTGCGCACTTTGAACAGCCCTTGCACTTGTCCGGATTAATTTTATAGACCTTAAGTGCCTGACAGGCTCCCGCAGGACATTTCTTGTCCACAACGTGCGCAATATATTCTTCTCTGAAATATTTCAGTGTTGAAAGAACAGGGTTTGCGGCAGTTTTTCCAAGACCGCAAAGCGCCGTTTTGGAAACGGTATTCGCAAGCTCTTCGAGCAGGTCTATATCCTCTAACTTGCCTGTTCCGCCGACAATTCTTTCAAGGATTTCAAGCATACGTCTTGTACCCTCGCGGCACGGCACGCACTTTCCGCATGACTCATTCTGTGTGAAGTTCATGAAAAATCTTGCCACCTCGACCATACATGTATGCTCATCCATTACAACAAGACCGCCCGAGCCTATCATTGCGCCGACCTTTTTCAGAGAATCAAAGTCAAGCGGCAAATCAAGCTGTCCTGCGCCCAGCGTCAGACATCCGCCCGACGGGCCGCCTATCTGCACAGCCTTGAATTCCTGATCATTCTTTATACCGCCGCCTATGTCAAATACAACCTCGCGGAGCGTTGTTCCCATAGGCACTTCTATAAGACCTGTATTTTTTACGTTACCCGTTATCGCAAATGCCTTTGTACCGGGACTTGTTTCCGTTCCTATTGAGCGGTACCAATCCACGCCATTTGTTATAATAAGCGGTACGTTTGCATAGGTTTCCACATTGTTCAGCACAGTCGGCTTACTGAAAAGACCTGCCTCAACCGTTCTCGGTGGCTTAACTCTCGGCATACCTCTTTCGCCCTCGATTGATGCCGTAAGGGCACTGCCCTCGCCGCATACAAACGCGCCTGCGCCCTGATTTATATGTATATTAAATGAAAAATCAGTTCCGAGTATGTTGTCACCCAAAAGTCCCGCGCGCTGTGCCGCGTCTATCGAGCGCTTTAATCGGTCAACCGCCAATGGATATTCCGCACGGACATAAATATATCCCTCACGTGCTTTTGTGGCAATACCCGCAATAAGCATACCCTCAAGCATACGGTGGGGATTACCCTCCATTATACTTCTGTCCATGAATGCGCCGGGGTCGCCCTCATCGCCGTTACAGACAACATAACGCTCCGTTTCCTTCTGATTTAAAACCTGCACCCATTTTCTTCCGGCAGGATAACCGCCGCCTCCGCGTCCGCGAAGTCCGCTTTCCTCAATTTCGGTACAAATCTGCTCGCTGTCCATTTCAAACAATGCTCTTTCCAACGCCTTGTATCCGCCGAATGCTATGTATTCATCTATTGAATCAGCGTCAATCTGTCCGCACTCGTCAAGGACAATTCTCGTCTGATTTTTATAGAACGGTATATCAAACTGCTTTTCATACATACCCGTTTCGTCATGGTAGAACAGTCTTTCAACCTTTTGTCTGTTTTTAAGGGTTTTTTCTGCTATTTCCTCACAGTCTTCCAATTTTACCTGAAGATACAGCCAGCCCATAGGCTCAATCTTTACAAGAGGGCCAAGCTCACAGAAGCCGTGACAGCCGCTCTTTTTAATTCCGATACCCTCGTGAGAAACCTCTTTTTCAAGAGTTACCTGCACATCAAGCTTCATTTCCTCGCACAGCTCAATAAGCCTTTTATATATTTCCAGACTTCCGCCTGCTACACAGCCCGTACCCGCGCACACAAGGACGCGTATACTCTGATTTGACAGCGCCGCTTCACAGCTTTGGCGGTAAGCAGCCAGTTCTTCTCTGCTCTTTAACATCATTCATTGTCCTCCTCTCTGACTGCGTTTAAAAGCTCCACTGCCTTTTCGGGAGTCATAGCCGGATAAACCTTGTCGTTAATTGTCATGACAGGCGCAAGTCCACACGCGCCAAGGCACGAAACCGTTTCAACCGTGAACATCATATCTGATGTGGTCGGCTTTTCGGCGGTTACACCCAACGTTTCACGCACCTTTTCAAGAATGGGGATTGATTTTCTTACATGACAGGCAGTTCCGTCACAGATTTTAATAACGTATTTGCCCTTCGGATCAAGTGAGAAATTCTCGTAAAATGTGGCAACAGAATAGATTTTCGCTAAGCTGATACCCATTTTCTCCGCTATGTACTCAAGTATTTCCCTCGGCAGATAGCGATGGTCAGCCTGTACACACTGGAGAATTGTTATAAGATTTTTCTGTTCGTTTCCGTAAAACTCCAGTATGGAATCGACTGCCTTGAAGTCAAAATTTTGTTCCATTGTACACCTCCGCATTGTATTTGTTGTTGGAATTTTTTACATATGCTTCATTATATAATATATCGCGCATTTTGTCAATTTTTTTGTTAGATTTACACAAATTTAATGTTAGAACGGAAAGAGGCGGTTTATCCGCCTCTTAATCAATACAAATCAATTCGTATTCTCTTTTTCCACAGCCAATATCCGCAGCGGCTTCAATAGTGTGTATACCGTGACGCGACTCCACTCTTTCAAGAAAATGCTTCTGACCGGGGTCGTCCTTTGCCGCATACACAAGGTCTATACACGCCTGATCGATTGCCACAGGATCAAGTGACGCCAGTATGCCTATATCCTGCATACATGGATCCTCTGCAACCGCACAGCAGTCACAGTCGACAGAAAGATTTTTCATCACGTTAATATATATAATATTGCCCTTGAAATAGTCAATAACCGATTTTGCCGCGTCTGCCATGGACTCAAGAAATTCGTCCTGCTCTGCGGTATGATTCCACACAATATTCATATCGTCCGTAAAGCCTGCCGAATGGATATAAGCCTTTCCCGCGCTTGAAGCGCACCCGATTGAAAGCTGCTTCAATGCGCCGCCGTATCCGCCCATCGGATGTCCTTTAAAATGCGACAACACAAGCATGGCGTCATAATCAGCCATATGCTTGCCTGCGTAATTCTTTTTAAGCACCTTGCCGTCCGGAATATCAAGTACCATATCAGGTCCTTCGCTATCCATCAAATCCACATCAAAATACTTATCCCAACCGTGGTCATGAATAAGCTGAATATGCTTTGATGTGGAATTGCGCGCGCCGCCATAGGCAGTGTTGCATTCAACAACAGTACCGCCTACAAGCTCTATAATCGGTTTCCAGAATTCCGGTCTTAAAAAATTCTGATTTCCGGCTTCACCGGAGTGAAGCTTTATAGCGGTCTTTCCGACAAGCTCATAACCGACCTTGTTATACAGTTCTATCACCTGCTCAGGTGAAATTGTTTTTGAGAAATATACTTTAGACAGTTCCATATCTATGGCTCCTTATCCTTTTTTTATTACCCTAATTATATCCATAACTATTATTTCTGTCAAGGAAAATGATATTCGCAAAAAAAATAATGGCATAGCCGCAGAAACTATGCCATTATCTGATTATTCTATACCAAATTTTACTTTTGCGCTGTTAGTTATAATATCAGCCACCTTATCAAATTCTGCCATTGAACTGTCGATAAGAAGATGGCGGAATTTATTTGTAGAAAATTTATGCTTTGTATAATGCTTGTAAAAATCCTCACGCGCCTTATCGACCTTTGTAAGGTATGTATATGCTTCACCGGGGTCGTCAAGATTCAGCTCCGCTTTACAGTTACTTAATCTTTTTTCAATCGGCGAGTAAATGAATACATTTAGCATATTCTCATCGGGTATTCCGTATTTGCGCAGAACGTAATCCGAGCATCTGCCGACAATTACACAGTTGCGCGAGGTGGCAAGGTCCATCGTCTTTTCAGACATAAAACAGTCCGCATTCAGCAAAGAAGCATTAAGGCAGACAGCCGTATAAAATTGCAGAAAAATCCATTATTCAATCACAAGAATATCTGAAAAGCCGGTCA
>CAMCPC010000023.1 GCA_945876665.1 uncultured Oscillospiraceae bacterium | reverse complement strand
CGCTGACGCTGTAAATAATGCGTCCCTCGTGCATCATTATAAGCTTGTTGCCGTGAGTGATAGCGTCCTTCATATTGTGAGTAATCATCATTGCAGTAAGATTTTCTTCCGCAATAAATTTCTCTGATAAATTCAATACTGTTTCAGCCGTTTTCGGGTCAAGAGCCGCCGTATGCTCGTCCAGAAGCAACAGCTTCGGTTTCTGCATTACCGCCATAAGCAGCGTCAGCGCCTGACGCTGTCCGCCAGAAAGCAGTCCCACCTTGCTTGAAAGTCTGTCCTCAAGACCAAGACCAAGCTGTGAAAGCATTTCCTTGTACATAGCGCGTTCTTTATTTGTAATCGCCCATTTAAGTCCGCGCGGCTTGCCTCTGCGGTATGCCAAAGACATATTTTCCTCTATCCACATATCAGCCGCAGTACCCATCATAGGGTCCTGAAACACGCGTCCGAGATACTTTGCTCTCTTATGTTCGGGAAGTCTTGTAACGTCCACACCATCTATCACAATACTTCCGCAATCTACACGGAACACTCCGCAGATACTGTTCAGAAGCGTTGACTTACCCGCGCCGTTGCCGCCGATTATTGTAACGAAATCGCCCTCATTAAGTTCAAGGTCAACACCGTTTAAGGCTTTCTTCTCGTTAATCGTACCCTTGTTGAATGTTTTATAAATACCTTTCACCTTAAGCATCAGACAACCGCCTCCTTTGTCGTTCTCCTCTCGGCTATCTTACGCTTCCAGTACGGAATACCAAGGAATACCGCAACAACCAATGCCGAGAACATCTTAAGGTCGTTTGCGTTAAGACCTGCCTTAAGTACAAGAGTTATTACAATATAATATATGATACCGCCGACAACTGCCGCAAGAAGCTTTAGAGCAAAGTTCTTGAAAATCTTGCCCAAAATCACCTCGCCGATGATAACAGCGGCAAGACCTATTACGATTGCGCCGCGTCCCATATTTATATCGGCAAAGCCCTGATACTGTACAAGCAGCGCGCCCGAAGCGGCAACAATACCGTTTGAAAGTACAAGACCGATTATTTTATTTGTGTCTGTATTGATACCGTTTGCTCTCGCCATGTTCTGATTACAGCCTGTCGCGCGCAGCGAATGACCAAGCTCCGTTCCGAAGAACCAGTACAGAACCACAATTATAACAGCAACGAATATCGCTCCCACTATAATCGCCTGAGGCAGATTTCTCAGTGAAAGCATAAGGTTATACTTTTCTACCGACAGCGGCATATTTGCTTTCTGTGACATTATACGCAGATTTACCGAATACAGTATAAGCTGTGTAAGTATTCCTGCAAGAATTGCAGGTATACCAAATTTTGTATGAAAAATTCCCGTCAGCAATCCTGCCAGACAGCCAGCCGCAAATGCAATAAGCATAGCTAAACCAACGTTCATGCCCGCCGTCACGCACACAACCATTGTTGCGCCGCCGGTTGCCATCGAACCGTCAACCGTAAGGTCTGCCACATCCAGTATTCTGAATGTAATGTATACTCCTATAGCCATAATGCCCCAGATAATACCCTGTGCCACAGCACCCGGCATTGAGCTTAAAAATCCAAGCATATTTTTATAACCACCTTCCGTGCCTCTGAAAATACGGCACAAATTTAAATTTGCAATGAGGCGCAAATGCCCCATTGCAAATCAATACGTATTTTTAAATTTTAAAACTTATTATTCTACAACAAGCTCCTCATAGCCTTCAGGAACTGTAATTCCAAGCTGCTCTGCACGTTCCTTAACATACTTCTTTGTAAGGTCATCAGCATACTTGATTTCCATTGTTGCAGGATCTGCGCCGTTTACAAGAACCTCATATGCCATTTCACCGGCAACCTTACCGATGCTGTAGTATGAGATTGAAAGCGTTGCGATACCGCAGCCATTGCATATGCCTTCCTCACCTGCTATAACAGGAATTTTTGCAGGATTTGCAATGTTTGCTATAATTTCTGTGTTTGCAGCTGCTGTGTTATCTGTAGGAATGTAAAGCGCGTCACTGTTCTCGCATGCTGTTGTTGTTACAGCCGCAACGTCGTTTGAATCAGCAAATGCGTATGGTGTACATTCATAACCAAGCTTTGTAAGTGCCTCTGTCACAACGTCTACCTGATACTTTGAGTTAGCTTCGCTTGAGCAGTACAAAAGACCGATTTTCTTTGCGTCAGGAAGAAGCTCCTTGAACATAGCTGCCTGCTCAGCAAGCGGGGCAAGGTCTGATGTACCTGTGATATTTCTGCCTGTTACGCCTGACCAGTCGTCAATGTCAAGAGCAGTTGCGTAGTCAGTGATTGATGTTCCGATAACAGGAATATCTGATGTAGCGGCAGCGGCAGCCTGTAGTGCAGGTGTCGCATTTGCGAATATCAAATCGCTGCCTGATGAAACAAACTGATTTACTATAGTTGCGCATGTCGCACTGTCGCCGGCAGCGTTCTGAAGGTCAAACTCAACCTTATCGCCAAGCTTTTCCTTTAGAGCATCCTGAAAACCCTCTGATGCCTTGTCAAGAGCTTCATGCTGAACAAGCTGGCACATACCTATTTTGTATGTCTTTTCGCCTGATGCGCTCTTTTCTGTGTCTGCTGTTTTTGCTCCGCAGCCTGCAAGCGCTGTGACAGCCATTGCGCCTGCCAGAATCATTGCTGATAATTTTTTAATTTTCATAAATTATATCCCCTTTTCTTTCCGAGCCGGCATGGACACCCGAACTCTTTATAAATTATCTATAATTATATCATCATTTTAGTGAAGTTGTCAACCGAAATTTTAACATTCATATATTTGTTGTACAATATTAACAAAGGTGACATATGATTGAAATCACAACAGGATGCTTCTAAGCTGTATTTAATTTCTCTGCGGCGCATACTGTAATCTTCGGCTTTACTTTTCTAAAATTTCTGCCGCTCTTTTCAGTGCGTCATCAATATTGGAGCAGAAATTCTGCTCGCCTATTTTTTCATAAAGATGTGATTTCTTAAACACGCTCATCGGCTGTTCATTCACATGCGAAAGCAGCAGCGTAATTTTTCTGCGTCGGCATGAACGCAGTATTGTTTCAAGACTATGTATAGCTGTCGCATCCACAGCCGGAACCGTTCTCATACGTATAATAACGACACCGTTCGTCTTTGCCGTCTGGATAACTCTTGCAAGCTTATCAGCCGCGCCAAAGAACATCGGGCCTGTAATCTCATACACAAGAGTTCCGTCAGGTACTTGTTTGCGGTTGATACTTTCAGGGTCATTTTCATCAATTCCATACTTCCAGCCGTGAACATTTGTAACCTCTGCCATTCTCTTCATGAAAAGAATGGTGGCAAGCACAAAGCCTACGCATATAGCAACAACAAGGTCGAATACCACCGTCAGTACGAATGTGACAACAAGAACTATAATATCGCTTTTAGGCGCAGTTTTAAGGAGTGATACGAACTGTCTCCACTCACTCATGTTATATGCAACCACAAACAATATTGCAGCGATTGCGGGCATCGGAATAAGCGCGGCATACGGCATCAGCACAACAAGCACAATAAGCAGCACAACCGCATGAACCATACCTGCCACAGGAGTTCTTCCGCCGTTTTTGATATTGGCGGCAGTTCTTGCTATAGCGCCTGTTGCAGGAATACCGCCGAAAAGCGCTGAAAAAATATTACCTGTACCCTGTGCAATAAGCTCTGTATTTGAATTATGTGTACTTCCTACCATACCGTCGGCAACAACACATGAAAGCAGCGACTCAATAGCTGCCAGAACAGCAATTGTAAAGGCATCAGGAATGACTGCTCTTGCCATATCAAATGAAAATACCGGCATATGAGGCATAGGAGGCGCTGATGAAATTGTATAAAGGTCACCAATTGTGTTAACGTTCAGATGTGCCAGCTTGACAACCACTGAGCATACAATTACCGCAATAAGTGATGCCGGAATTTTTTTCAGGAATTTCGGTGTGACTATGAGAATAAGAAGCGCAAGCGCGCCTATTGCAAGCGCCTGCAAATTAATTGTGTGGAAGCAGTTCACTATTTCCTTAACCTTGTCAAAGGTTTCAAGCGGTGAGTTTGCAAAGGTAAGACCAAAAAAGTCTTTTATCTGACCAATAATAATAGTAATGGCAATACCCGTAGTAAATCCTGTAGTGATTGTGTACGGAATAAAACGGATAAGACTTCCAAGTTTGAGAAAGCCCATGATTATAAGAATAATACCTGCCATAATGGTTGCAAGCACAAGTCCGTCAAATCCCTGCACAGCAACAATTCCACCTACAATCGAGGCAAACGCTGCCGTCGGACCTGCAATCTGCACGCGGCTTCCGCCAAGAAATGAAATCACAAAGCCTGCAATTATGGCTGTATACAGTCCCTGTTCAGGACCCACACCGGATGCAATCGCAAGCGCAATAGACAACGGCAGCGCAATAATTGCGACAATAATACCGGCTACAATATCCTTTGCAAGCTGTGCTTTTGAATAATTCTTCATTGAAGAAAACAGCTTAGGCTGAAATACTTCTTTAATAAACATAAATATCCCCCATTTATAAAAATATACCATTATTTAATATACCATAAACAGGTCCTGTTTTCAATTGGTACAATGTATAATAATATCATAATATACTGCATTTAAAGATATTAATTTGTCACATGATTTTCTCTCTGTCGGAGTCCTCTTTCGCCATTTTTCAGCACCTTCCTGACGTGTATTTTGCCAAAACTGTTATTGACCTATTGACAAATTAAAAAAATCGTGCTAAATTTTAATCTGACAGCAGCGCAAGATTGACAGAGTATACAAAAGTGCTAAACGCATACAAATTTACAGTGATTATTTTGAGGTAAGCTATGAAAGAATTTTCTATGAAAAAAGAACAGATTGAGAAATTGATTGACATTATAGACAGCAGAATCGCGTTGTTTAATATCGACGGCGAAAACAATTATATATCGGACAAATTGTTTGATATTCTTGGCTTTGATGAAATGCAGTCCAAATATTATCTGGAGAATGAAAACAGGCTCATTGAATATCTTGCGGAACAGTCCATAGAGTCTCCGGATGAGGATGATAACTACACTCATTTTGCCGGTTTGATTGATAAAGATGAGAAATATGTTATTATCCATCTGTTTAAATGCGGAGCGGAAAGCTTCGGATTTGTCATTGATAAAACGGCACAGGTACATAAAAACATTCAGACTCACGAGGAGATGCTTGACGTTCAGAAAAAATCCCGTACAGATTCTCTTACCGGATTGCTGAACAGAAGCGGTTTTGAAGATACGGTAAACAATTCTCTGAAAATGCAGCCTCAAAAGGGTATTTTATGTATTTGTGATATGGATAACTTCAAATTGGTAAACGACACTCTCGGACACCCCGTAGGGGACAAGGTATTGAAGCAATTTGCAGGGCTGCTGAAAGAGAGCTTTTCCGAATGTGGTGTTATCGGAAGAATTGGCGGAGATGAATTTGTCATATTCATATCCGATGATTTAACATCCGGCGAGCTTTCCAAATATCTTGAGGAATTTGTATGCAGGGTAAAAGATACGTTTGCAAAAGAGTATCCCGATATGAAGCTTTCCTCAAGCATAGGTGCTTCAATGGCTGATTCAGAAATAAACGACTATATCAGTTTGTATAAAAGTGCTGATGCTGCATTGTATAAGGTAAAACAAGGCGGAAAAGGCGATTTCACAATAATATGAAAATGTTAAGACACATAAATTGCTTTTAAGAGAAACAAAAAAAAACGGTTCAATTTGAACCGTTTTTTTTAGCAATTTATTAGTCTACAAGCTCAAGAATTGCCATAGGTGCGCTGTCGCCGCGGCGAGGACCTGTCTGGTAAATTCTTGTGTAACCGCCGTTTCTTTCAGCGTACTTAGGAGCTATTTCAGAGAAAACCTTTGTTACAACGTCTTCCTTAGTGATAAACTCCAATGCCTGACGACGAGAATGTAGTGTATTTGTCTTGCCAAGAGTAATCATCTTTTCAGCCAAACTCTGAGTTTCTTTTGCTCTTGTCAAAGTAGTTTCAATTCTGCCATTTTCCAGAAAGCTTGTTACAAGGTTACGCAGCATAGCTTTTCTCTGGTCTGTTGGGCGATTTAACTTTCTTGTTCCCGGCATAACTGTTACCTCCTATTAATCTTCTTCTTTTTTAAGGTAAAGACCTAAACCATTCAATTTGTTTATGACTTCTTCAAGCGACTTTCTGCCCAGGTTTCTGACCTTCATCATGTCCTCTTCAGACTTGTTTGTAAGGTCTTCAACCGTATTGATAGCTGCACGCTTCAAGCAGTTGTATGAACGAACTGATAAATCCAACTCTTCAATCGTCATCTCAAGAACCTTTTCCTTCTTGTTCTCTTCCTTTTCAACGATAATTTCTGCATTTTTAGCATCATCAGAAAGGTCTACAAACAATGAAAGCAAGTCGTTCATTATCTTAGCAGCCAAAGATACTGCCTCATCCGGCTTTATAGTACCGTTTGTCCAGATTTCAACTGCCAGTTCTTCTCTATCTGTATATTGACCCACACGGGTATTTTCTACTGTATAATTAACCTTTGATACAGGAGTATAGATAGAATCCACGGGGATTACTCCGATAACCGGCTGCATAGCCTGCTTGTTCTTTTCAGCACTCACATAGCCTCTGCCCTTTGATAGAGTAATCTCAATATAAAGATTAGCATCCTCATTCAGCGTTGCAATATGAAGATCAGGATTGAATATCTCTACATCATCATCACGCTTGATATCGCCTGCTGTAATTTCCTGAGCGCCCTTTGCTTCGATGTAAACAGTCTTGGGAAGATCGCCGTGAATTTTCAAGGCAAGCTTCTTGATGTTTAGAATAAGCTCTGTAACATCCTCTACAACACCGGGCACAGTTGAAAATTCGTGCTGAACGCCTTCAATCTTGATTGAAGTAGCAGCCGCACCAGGTAATGATGAAAGTAAAATTCTGCGAAGTGAATTTCCAAGCGTAGTTCCGTAGCCACGCTCAAGCGGTGATACGACGAATTTACCGTATCTGCCGTCCTCGCTCATTTCAACGCATTCTATATTAGGCTTTTCCATTTCTATCATTTCAGAACCCTCCTTTATAATCTGAGCATATTCCGAAGCGGCATATGCTTCGGAATTGCCCTAAACAACATGTATATATATCCACTTACCGAGGGTAACATGTAATTATTTAGAATAAAGCTCGACGATAAGGTGTTCCTCAACTTCGTAGTCGATGTCTTCTCTTGTAGCCAAAGCAAGAACCTTACCTGTAAGTGTGTTCTTGTCCATTGAAAGCCACTTAGGAACAACCCTGTTTGCATTTGTCTCAACGATTTCCTTAATTCTAACAGAGTTCTTACTCTTTTCTCTTACTGCTACTACATCACCCGGCTTTACAAGGTATGACGGAATATCTACCTTCTGACCGTTTACTGTGATATGACCGTGATTAACAATCTGTCTTGCTTCACGTCTTGTATTAGCCAAGCCCAATCTGAAAACAACATTGTCAAGTCTTGACTCAAGAATCTGAAGAAGCATCTCACCTGTGATACCCTGTCTCTTTGTAGCCATTACGTAGTACTTTCTGAACTGCTTCTCAAGTACGCCGTATATAAACTTAACCTTCTGCTTTTCGTTCAGCTGCAAGCCATATTCAGACTGCTTTTTTCTGCCCTGCTTAGGGTTCTTGTTTGATGACTTATCAATACCCATTGTTGCAGGATTAATGCCTAAAGTTCTGCATCTCTTTAACACCGGTTGTCTATTTACTGCCATGCTCTTTTTCCTCCTTTACAATAATAATACAATCAGACTCTTCTTCTCTTTGGCGGTCTGCAACCGTTATGAGGAATAGGAGTTACGTCCTTGATCATTGTAACATCAAGACCTGTTGCCTGAAGTGCACGGATTGCAGCTTCTCTGCCGGCACCGGGGCCCTTAACGTAAACTTCTACTGTCTTCATACCGTGTTCCATAGCTGCCTTAGCTGCTGTTTCTGCAGCTGTCTGAGCAGCGAACGGTGTGCTCTTTCTTGAGCCGCGGAAGCCTAAACCACCGGCACTTGCCCAAGATATAGCATTTCCGGCTGTATCTGTAATTGTAACTATTGTATTGTTAAAAGTTGAACGGATATGAGCCGCACCTTTTTCAATGTTCTTTCTATCACGACGTCTTGTACGTGTAGTTCTCTTTGCTACCTTAGCCATTTAGTTTAGTCCCTCCTTTATTTCTTCTTACCTGCGATTGTTCTTGCAGGGCCCTTGCGGGTTCTTGCATTGTTCTTAGTGTTCTGTCCTCTTACAGGAAGACCCTTTCTGTGACGGATACCTCTGTAGCATCCGATTTCCATTAGTCTCTTGATGTCAAGAGCGATCTGACGACGAAGATCACCTTCAACTGTGTATTCGTTATCAATAACCTCTCTCAGCTTACTAACGTCTGCCTCTGTAAGGTCCTTTACTCTTGTGTCAGGATTAATACCTGTCTGAGAAAGTATTTTCTGTGAGCTCTTAAGTCCAATGCCGTATATATAGGTAAGACCAACTTCAACTCTCTTTTCTCTTGGTAAGTCAACACCTGCTATTCTTGCCATACTTTTCTACACCTCCATTAAAAGATATCATCAAAAAATTTATATAGTGTTGTATTTAAAACTTCCTCAAGCTGTCGGAATTTCCAACCAGCCGCGCTTGAACAAGTCATAAACAAATTTTATTTTGTGTGTCCAAAATTCACACATACAAAGCAAATCTAATTTGTGTTTTCAAAACATTTCTGCGCTATCCCTTTGTAGCTGCGCCGAAACCCTGATTAATTCAGATTTGGATGCAGGTCACAATTTCTGTACGGACGCCGCGTATGCTTATACGCAAGTCCGGAAAAAATTGCGAGATGCGCCAAAGATGAATTGCTCAACCTTGTTTCTGTTTGTGCTTTGGATTCTCACATATTACCATTACTTTGCCTTTTCTCTTTATGATTTTGCACTTTTCGCAAATCGGTTTTACTGACGGACGTACTTTCATTTTATTACCTCCTTATCGTCACTTGTCTGACCAAAGGTCAATTTATTTACTACGCCATGTGATTCTGCCTCTTGTTAAATCATAAGGACTCATTTCAAGAGTTACCTTATCACCCGGCAAAATCTTTATGAAATTCATTCTCAGTTTGCCTGAAATATGTGCCAGAACTTGGTGACCATTTTCAAGCTCTACTTTAAACATTGCGTTCGGCAGGTTTTCTACAACCGTGCCCTCTAATTCCAATACATCATCCTTAGCCACGTTACATCCTCCTATATCTGTGATACGCTCCCAAGAAACCTTAATTAAACTCCGCCAATGCTTTCCGCACCTCTGAATTGGTAACCTTGCCGACTGCCTCCAATTTATTCTGAATAAATTCCGAAACAGAGCTTGTTCCCTGCAGGTGCTTGAGCTTTTTCTTTTTAGGACGGTCTACCTTTCTTAGCTCTCCGTTTGCGAGATAAGCAAATTCGCCCTCACGCGAAAGAACTATGAATAAATCGCCCTTGTCCCTTCCGGCGATGGAACGGACTATTGAACCCTCTACAATTTCCATACTTTACTCCTACAGTGTTAATATTTCATAACCGTCTTTTGTAATCAATACAGTGTTTTCATAGTGGGCCGATAGACTTCCGTCATCTGTTACGACTGTCCAGTCATCATCAAGGACCGCAACCTTGTATGTTCCCGCATTGACCATAGGCTCAATAGCAAGTGTCATACCTGCGGCAAGCTTTACGCCATGTCCGGCTTTGCCGAAATTCGGCACACTCGGATCCTCGTGAAGATTCTGTCCTATTCCGTGTCCTACAAGGTCACGTACAACGCCATAACCGTGCTTTTCAACATAATTCTGAATTGCTGACGAAACATCACCTAATTTGGCACCGTGCTTCAGATATTTAATTCCCTCAAAAAAGCTTTCGCGTGTTACGTCAATAAGCTTCTGTGCCTCATCGGAAATCTTTCCGACACCGAAGGTTCTTGCCGCATCGCTGTGCCAGCCGTCAAGTACGGCGCCCATATCAATACTGATTATGTCGCCTTCCTTAAGAACTGCTTTTTTGCTCGGTATTCCGTGAACAACCTCGTCATTTACTGACGCGCATATGCTGCCCGGAAAACCGTTATAATTAAGGAAATTAGGTCTTGCACCCTTTGAAACGATAAAATCATATGCGATTTTATCAAGCTGCGCCGTATTCACACCAGGCTTTATGTGCTTTTCCAAAAGCTCAAGAGCCTCTTTCGTGATTTTTGCCGACGCGCGCATTTTTTCGACTTGCTTTGCTGATTTAATCGTTATCATAAATCACACCTCAAGTCCCAGAGCTTTTGCAACATTACTTGTGGTATCCTCCAGTTTTTCCTCGCCCTGCGCGGTAACAAGAAGTCCCATCTTTTCATAATATGCCTTTATAGGCTCTGTCTGCTCGTGATAAACATTAAGTCTGTTCTTAAT
>CAMCPC010000022.1 GCA_945876665.1 uncultured Oscillospiraceae bacterium | reverse complement strand
TAGTTTGGATAAATAAAGTGAAATTGCGTGGCAGCTGTTAAGCTGCCACCTTTGTTTTGTATCGTTCTGGATGTTGATATATGAATATATGCAGTATTCTGTTTCTGAATCTTCTGAAGTTATTAAAAAAGATGTTAGATGAATATAGGACATATTAATAAAGTTTACAGCAGTTGTACTATGGTAAACTAAAGTTGGACGAGTGGGTGCAAATTCTCTTATGGGGGTGTATTTTATCAAAATTGCAGTTATTTGCCACAAAACCACCGCATTGTCGGTGGTTTTCTGCTATGGGGATATAGCTCAGATGGGAGAGCGGTTGCTTCGCATGTAACAGGTCAGGGGTTCGACTCCCCTTATCTCCACCAAAGTATAAGAAATCGCATAGCTATGCGATTTCTTTTTGTATATACACGTTATTTTATTTAAAAATATAAGCTGTACTCACCATCATTTTTTTCATGAAAAATCACATTTTTTATGGTTAAAATCATAGTGGTATTCCTATTTGAAAAACTAAAAATCCTATGTAATTAAATGGGAATAGTTTCACTTATTTACGTTGATTTTCGCTTATTTACGAAATAATTGTAATACAGGTTGTAATACAAAATAGGAAAGTAGAGTATCATATTTAGGATGAAGGCTATTTCTGGATACTATGTGCTCCTTTTCAGTATCATTTTATATAAAAACTCTTTATTTTAATTTTTTTCTTGTTTCGATAATTAGAGGTATCACGGTATTTGTTAGTGGCTCATTAAATGAAACGCTATGAAGAATAATATGTTTATTCGCATCACTGACAGCTTTCAGCTCATCATCAAATCCTGCTGAAGAAAATATTATATATACCTTTTTCCACTTTTCGTATCCCTTTATTTTACCCGACAGAGATACCAACTCATTATACTCATCCCAATGAACATGGTTGCAATAATATTGACCGATATACAGTGTTTTTTTCGCATTGCATACGCCTACAATATCAATGTGGTTATCATCATTCCACCATTCTTTATAAGATATATTTTGGCTTTGAAATCTTTTATCAATTATATGCTTCATGTAGACGATCAAGTGATTTTCAATCAAATATGCACGCAGGTTACTATTAAGATTAAAATTAAGCTTTTCAATATTACCGTATGTATACATATCCTCATACATAAACCGAAACCAAAAATGATGATATGGGCTGATTATCTTGTATTTTCCGCTTTTGCTTTTTTCAGGTGCGTCTAATGACGTAACATATTCAATAAAGCCGTAACTTTGAAGCTGCGAGAGATATTTTGAGACGGTAGTCTGTTTCATTCCGAGAAATTTAGATATATTGCCGGAATTCCTACATTCATTTGCTAAAGCATACATTACAGCTATGTAATTAGCGGGAGTATTAAAGCAAGAGGAAATATCTCTGATAGGTTTATCATGCAGTATGCCAGTTTCGGCATATATATTATCTTTTATATATTTATTGAGGTTCTTGTTTGTATCAAACAAAGTTAGGTACATATCCCTGCCGTCTGTGAGAATATATAAATAGAGTTGTTTCAGCAGGTTTAATGTTTTATACTGGAAATATTCTGAGAAATCATAATCGTAGTCTCGCAGAATGATATTAAAATATTTTCTAAATCGATATACAAATTTTCTGCTAGATGATACAAGTATGATTTTAATTTTCTTTGATAACACATTTTTAAGATCATCAAAAACTATGTCTAATTTTTCAGGTCTATGAATGATACATATTTTTGTATTGCTTGGCATTGACAGCTGGTTTTTATTCAGTAAGTCACATTCACTGGCAAATATCATATGAACATTGGTTGGCTGTTGTCTAATATATCTGGAAACAGCCATGATATTGTCAGTGTATATTAACATTATTTGGTTGTCATCCGATATAAAATTTGAAATTTCGTTTTTAAGTTCATTATTAAAATTCATAATCTGTCACCTCATATACATTATACATCCAAAATATTATTCTGTAAAGAATATAATATTTATATTATTCTATTTTGAATAATATATGTACTTATAGTATACAAATATACAAAATATTTAAAAAATTTACATAAAAATAATTTCTATTATATAGATACCGTATTGCATATTTTCTATGATCCCCTAAAGATTTGAGTGGATAATACAAAATCTTCTATAAGTATTATGAAATAAACATAACACTAAAATTTTATTAGTTATCTAACCTTTAAATAATTACATTCAATCAAAGCTTATTATCTTTTGGCAATAAAGAATCTTCTCGTATTATGTAAAAGTAATAAGGTTTCGATTTGACTGTTCGCTGAAATACAAAGCGTGTTTGCTTGGGTATTTTATCATTCCTAATTAGTATATCGCGATGTGCTAATTCATTTAGAAATTTCCTTTCTGGAGTTGTAATGTGATTATTTAGAAGCTCTTTGATTAAATTTCTGTCAACTTCATAAACATTACATTCCATACCAGGAGATATGCGGTATTTAGATTTGATGACAGTTGCCGGAGGAATATCACCGAGATGTTTATGGACAGTCTTTTTGAGTTGTTCAATAAAAATTGTTACATCGTCATTAAGTTTTGATACTGCTTGTTTCTCAGCAATGCTTATCAAAGGTTGTTTGTGCAACAGTTTATTCAGCGCTTTGTAAGAAAAACACATGAATGTTTTAATTTCTTCGTTAGCAAGGTTATTATTAGACATAAATTTATCATAATAACCAAGGGCAATACAAAGCTTGTAGATATATAATAAGAAGCAGACTCTCTTTTGTAACCTTTTCATTGCTTTGAGTACATCAGTGAGGTATTTAAAGAATTTGTCAGAAAAAATATATTCATCAAAATCATTCCATTTTTGATCTTCGCGGGATAGCATAGGAAACTGAATACTTAGTATTTTTTTATGACGGTTACTTTTTTTTATATATACTAAAGTCGGATCTATATTTAAATCTTCCCGCATATATTTTGGGAGACATTTAATAATATCGTTTCTGACACTGAGTATTTCATCTGCTATCGTTTCAAACCGTAGAGGTATTTCTTGATATATATGTTCCATAGTTATGGAGAAGTGATTAAAAAAAGGAAATGCCTCTTTGCTTTGAAATTCAGCTTGTATGCGTTCATGAAATTCAGAGGTTAAAAATTCAGGAATAATGTCATTTAGCATATATTGTTTATCAGTGTTTTTAAGCTGGCATATGAAACATATAAATTCGTGATATACAATGTTGAGATTGTTCTTTATTGTCTCAAAATCATCTTCATAGACTAATTTATCAGCCCTAATATTAAGAACTTTGTTCGAATTATTAGATGAAGACGATATAAATACAGGGGAAAATGTTATTATGTTACTGTACTTCTTGTCAATAATTGCTTGTACTTTGCTTGAAGAGAGCGTGTGTTTATGAGAATTTGAGTATATTATAAGTGGCAAATCATTAAATGTATATATATAATCATCTAAGTCACATGTTTTTGCAGATATGTTTATATGGAACTTATGATAATTATATATACTCTGCGGTTTGTATGTAAACATGTTAGAAAAAAGATTTGCGGTATTGCGTGCATTTTTATATTCAGATGAATGAACCCAAAGAGAAAAACTTGTATCTTCGGTATAATAGTAGTTGAGAACATTCTCTGTTAATGCAAGAAGAGTGTATGAAAAAATAGGTAAAGATATAGGATTATGTATTATAAATTTATTAATTTTTCTTATACATTGATTTAAATATTCTTCATACCTTCTTTCAAACTTTAAGTTATTTTCGGGTAAAAATGCAAATTGATTTTCAAAATTTTCGGGCAGGTCATAAATTTGGCTGATAAGATAATATTTAACAATTCCATACTCATAAATGTATCCGCTAGTAAATGGTGTCATGGTTCGATCACCAGTTTTGTATGCGTCATAACTGATATAGGAGTCAGTATACATTTTTCGTATCCTTTTTTTTAATTTGTTTAAATCTAAATTCAACTCTGAAAATATCTCTTCTTCTGCATATTTAAATTGTAAGTCTCTGTCCTCTTCCGAATCATAAATTTTGTTAAAAATATCGTCAATCTTATTGTCATTATCATAATTTTTGTGGAAAACATCGTTAATCTTATTGTACTTAAATTTTTTGAAAGAATTTGACATGCGATATCTTATTCGGTATTTCTTAGTTATAGTGCATAAAGGCGCAAAATCTTTGTTTTTGGATTCCAACACAGCAATAAATCTTGGCGGACCCGGAAGCCGTATTATATCGGTTATTTTGAGTTTATGTCCCATGATATTTCACCTCTCTGAAATTATTATATCACAGATGCTCAATACCGTCTACCGGCGTAAATAAAATTTTACAATCTTATCAACCTTTTTCTAATTCAGAAAAAGGAGGAAAGTTTAATGAAAAATTTAAGTGAGTTTCCAGAGTTGCTGGAGACAGAGGAAATAATGGATCTGTTTGAAATTAGTCGCGCGGCGGCATACCGTCTGATGCGGAAGAAAGGGTTTCCTGCATTTAAGATTATGCGCCGTTATGTGGTACAAAAGAAGGCGCTGACAAAGTGGCTTGACAGACAAGAGCAACAGGCATACAGATACAAGTAATACATTTGCGCTCAATTATACATTATATTCAAGTATTACAATGACAGGAGGTATAAATTTATGAGTAAACGAGGCAATGGCGAGGGATGTATAATTTCAGACCCCCGTGGAAATGGAAAATACATAGGAAGACTGCAAATTGGCAAGAATCCGAATGGTAAGCCCAAAATTAAAACATTCAGCGGTAAGACAGTTACAGAAGTACGTAAGAAAATGAGTAGCTATAAGAAAGAACAGGCAAATCTTGCATCAATCCAGCAAGCCGATTGTCTGCTTGCTGAAGGAATGGAACTGTGGCTTCAAACACACAAAAAACCATTTCTTAAGCCGGCCAGTTATGACCGGCTTGTGCAGACGGTTGAGTGGAATGTAATACCATACCTTGGCAATGATTACGTAAAGACAATCACATCAGATGAAATTCAGCAGATGATAACAATTCTAAAGAATAAGGGCTTATCACGCAGCAGTATTAAGAAAGCAAAGGAAGCACTAAACGGATATTTTAATCAACTCATTATTGAAAGACAGCTTAGCTATAATCCTGTTACGGCAGTCAGGCTTCCGCCTGTATCAGAGTTTGAGATGAAGCAGAAGAAAGCGCTTACAGCAGAAGAAATGGATCTGTTTACCAAAATAGCAACATCTAAATATACAGGTGTTGACGAGTACCGCTATCGATATGGGTTCGGGGCGGTATTTATTCTATTTACGGGACTTAGAGTAGGCGAGGCATTGGCATTACAGTACCGGCACATAGACTTTAAAAACAAAACCGTCACAGTCGAACAGAACTTAGTCTCTGTTACTGACGGCAGCGGCGGTAAACATCGTTCGCTTGTTATACAAAAGACAGTCAAGACGGCATCGGGTATGAGAATCATTCCGCTTTGTGATAAAGCATTTGAAGCTATCTCGAAACATAGGGATTTATATTATCGTGGCGATGATGAAGATTTTATATTCACCACTGACAAAGATACACATCTATCGCCTCACAACCTTGCTAAATCTGTTAATGCTATTTATAAAGCAGCAGGTATTGAAGCGAGCGGAGTACATATATTGCGTCATAGCTTCGCATCCTGGCTATTTGATAATTGTGTGGATGTGAAGCTTATAAGCAGACTGTTGGGACATTCGGGGGTGCAGATTACATATGACACCTATGTGCATGAAAGCATAGATCAGTTGAGAGATGCAATGAAGGGGCTGTAATACATTATCAAATAGAGGAAGTGGTGACTTGTAATGGGTCACCACCATTCTTTTTTTGTAAATTCAAAGAGATCATCTTTACGGATTCTCCATCTATTGCCGACTTTAAACCCCTTCAGCGTTTTACTATGAAGCAGGTTGAGCAGTGTATTCCTGCTTACATAAAGATATTCGCGAGCTTCTTCAAAAGTCAGAACGCTTGGCATTTCTTCATCAGACATAAACATAAAGCATCACCTTCCTTAATTTAATGTTGGACAGATGTAAATTAAAAATAACAGTTTTAAACATTGCAATAAAACAATTTGTAGCTGTTAATATCTGTTTTTTAGGACTATATAGGTTATGCAAAAGAATAGAATATTTATTTTTATAATCAGCTTAACTAAATTGTAAGCCACAATTTATCAGGCAACTGAGTGTTTTTTTATCTGACACTAGTTATGCAGTTTTGTGGAATAAATTATTTATGAAAGGAGCATGTAAACTATGAATTTACATACTTTTGAAGTCGGATGTACATTAAAGGATTATGAATATAAAAATGTACACAATGATTTTGTGCAGTATAAATCACTTTATTACCCCGACAAGCACAATGAGAATAGGAAAAAATTTGATGGACTAAAGGGAAGAGGGATACTTATTTATTTATATCGAGTTAATATTGATGAAAAACATTATGTGGTTCATATTAACTATAGGATTAATCCTACGCGGTGTTTTGATGGCGGAGATTATTTGAATGTGTTCCATGCCAATGATGCTTACAAAATAATACCGCAAGTGAATGATTTGTTGAAAACAATATCATCATATTTACCATTACTAAATGAATGCCATTTAGTAAGATTGGATTTCTGTTCGAATATAATTTTGGGATCGGAAACGCAGGTTAAAGAATGGATAAAACAAATTAATCAATCGTACATTCCCAATATAAAATACCATCAGAAATTTATTAAAGATAAACGTGCAGGAAGATACGTGGTGCCAAAGGAAGAAGCCACATTTACAAGATATAACTATGTAGAGCTTTCATTTTACAATAAATTGCACCAAATTCTGACAGAAGATATTCAGGTCAAAAAGTACCCTAATATTTTAAGATGCGAAGCGAGATGTTTTAAGAATTATATTGACTTTCTAAAACGAAAGTTTCAGCTGACAGATATAGCTGATTTTTTTGATAAATTGCCGGAAGTGGGTACATATGTTTTTGAACATCAAATGAAATCGCTTGGGTTTAGTAATAATTACTACTATTTGTATGAAATAAGAGAATTTATTGAGCAATCTCCGTTCAAAAGAAAAACAAAAAAAAGGATGATTGATTTTATTTCTGCAGCTTCAAAGCATAAAGGCATTAGTAACGCAGTGATTAAAGAACCAATATTAAAGCCTATCAATATTATAAAAAAATTATACAGTCTTGATATTGCACCTATGCCTTTGCCATGCAGATCAAGTATTAAGTCAGGGACAAATATTCTTGACCTTTGCTTAAAATATGCTGATGCAAAAAAAGTGGAAGGGTGATTGATAAAATCACCCTAATCACTCTTCATTCCTGCCGACAAAGTATAATATTACTGTCAGCGGAATTAATGCAGCTAATGCAAATTTACCCATTATAAAAACCTCCTTACCATAACAGAATCCAAAGCTTCTTCAAACCTCTGATAATACTGCGGATCACAAAATCACCTCCTGTTATTTATTACAGGAAAATAATATATAATTTCGAGCGCAAAGTCTACTTTTGTGTAAATATATTATTCATTTGAATATAAAGCAGGAGGTGAAAAATATGTTTAATGGAAAACGTCTGGCAACAAGAGGAGTATCAGAGAACGTCCCGATAGTTCTGCAGGCTATCATGTGGAATCTGATTGACATGATGGAAGTCAGGAAGGATTATCTTCAGGTATTTGAATTGTCAGAGGAAAATGGAATACAGAAAATTGTCCATTCACAAGAAGAGCCGGAATATAAGAGGGAATATCTGATAAAAACAGATGTTCCTTTTTTAAATGCAAAGATTTTTGTGATAGACGATGAAACACACTGCACAATGTTATTTAATTACGAATATTAGGAGGAATCTCAAAATGAAAGAAACAAAATTAATTTGTGAAATCTGCGGTAATGAATATGAGCCGTCAGAGGAGCATGTAGTAAATGGAATGCATATGTGTCAGGACTGTTTTGAATTGGGAACAGTGACATGCCGGCATTGCGGTGAAAGGGTACTGGTGGATGATACAGTAGACGATGACTTATGCGAAGGATGTTATGAAACGTATTACACACGATGCGATGGCTGTGACAGAGTAATAAGTCTTGATGAAGCGTATTATCGTGGTGACGATTATGACAGGGAGTATCCATATTGCCATGACTGTTATCACGAACATGAGGACGATCAGATAATCCATGATTATTACTACAAGCCCGAACCGATTTTTTATGGAACAGGCGGGCGGTATTACGGTGTGGAGCTTGAAATTGATGAAAGCGGGGAATGTGATTGTTGTGCCGAAAAAATATTAGGTGTTGCCAATAATACGAACAATCATATGTATATTAAGCACGATGGTTCTCTTGATGACGGCTTCGAAATGGTGTCACACCCGATGACACTGGATTATCATTTGCATAATATGCCGTGGCAGAAGATTATGCAGAAAGCAATTGAGCTCGAATACCGGAGTCATCAGGCGCGTACATGTGGTTTGCATGTACATATCAGCAGAAAGGGTTTAGGAGACACATATGAGGAGCAGGAAGCCACGATAGCCAAAATCCTGTATTTCTATGAAAAGTTCTGGAATGAAATCCTTAAATTCAGCCGCCGCACAGAAGGACAGGCTAACAGATGGGCAAGACGCTACGGCGGCGGGCTTATAAATCCCAAAGAAACATTAAAACACGCCAAAAACTCATGCCTTGGACGATATGTGGCGGTCAATCTTGAAAATGAAAATACAGTTGAAATGAGAATATTCAGAGGTACACTAAAGTACAGCACATTTGCAGCGACATTACAGATGGTAGACGAAATCTGTGATGTCGCTGTTTCTTTGTCTGATGAGGAGCTTCAAAATCTTACATGGCTTGATTTTGTGCAGCGTATTACATCGGATAAACAGGAGCTCATTGATTATCTGAAGGCAAAACGGCTATATGTAAATGAACCGGTAACAGCAAATGAGGAGGTCTGATTATGTGCGGAATTTTTGGAGTATTAAGCTATAAAAATAAACTGAAGGATATGGACGAGCTTGTAAATTCTCTGGCAGAGGAAAGCGCAGAACGCGGTACGGATGCAACTGGTATTGCATATGTGAGTTCGGGAAAAATAAAAATAAACAAACAGGCGGTCAGCGCGTACCACTTTAAGACAAATGTGCCGAAGTTTATCAATGCTGTTATAGGTCATACAAGACACAGTACGCAGGGCGACAAGAGTAAGAATTATAATAACCATCCGTGGAGCGAAACGGTGAAGAACTGTCAGTTTGCGCTGGCGCATAACGGTGTGCTGATGAATGATGCGGAAATTCAGAAGAAATATAAATTCAAGAGCAGAATACAGACTGACTCCTTTGTAGCGGTGCAACTGTTGAAAATGAAGAATATACTTGACTTTGACAGTATAAAATTCATGGCGGAGGAAATAGACGGCAGTTTCAGCTTTAATATACTGGATAACAAGAATAATATTTATCTTGTAAAAGGCGATAGTCCGATAAGTATTCTGCATTTCAGAAAAATAGGAGTGTATGTGTTTGCGTCTACTGAGAGAATACTTTGGAGAGCGCTTATTGATTCAGAGCTATTTGATGATTTACAGGCGGGCAATTATGAACAGCTTGAACTCAAAGAGGGAGATATTCTGAAAATCACAAGTAACGGAAAGACGGAAAAGGGCAGATTTAACTATACATATTCGAGCAGTCCGCATTGGTATGATTTTGGGTACAGTTACATATACGGTGAAAAAGATGTATACGGTGAGCAGTATCTTGAAGATATAAAGACCGTTGCCGCAATGTACGGCGAAGACCCGGAGGTAATACAGGAATTGTATGAACAGGGATTTTCCCTTGAAGAATTGGAGGATATTATTTACTGCGGCAGTGAGTGATAAAATCTTGGTCGACAGAATGAAATATTTCATTCTGCCGGCCTTTTATAGATGTATTATTTATTAAATATACACAGATTGAATTTTTTTATAAGGTGTGATATAATAAATTATACTTTTTGATATGGAGAGATAAAAATGGATATGATATAAAGATTAAAATCGTGTCCAAAGACGATGATTTCATGGAATATGTTATCAATTCTGATAAAAATGTCATTCATTATTCTGATTTGCAAAAATATTGGTCGTATGCGAATGCGATAGATCAAGAAAGCGTAAGAGTATACGTACAAGGTGAGTGGATTGTCGGAATAATGCTTACAGCAAATGCTCAGGAGGAATCATCTTTATTTGGGATTGTAAACAGAAAAAGTTGATACATATATCTGATGGAAGTTATACGTATTCACTACTTGTATATGATAATACTGTTTATGGATTAAGCGTGGTAAGTAACTTTGTAACACCTGCTCACTTTGAACTGACAAAGTGTAAATTAAATACAATGGATGTACAGTTAGAACCGAAAACTGTGGATTGCAAATTTACTTGTGATGTAGATGATTTTGACGGAGATTTTGATAAAATTCATTTGCTGAATAATGGTGGACAGTTTGTTGTTGAGCTTGATAATAAAAAGTATCCTATCGAATTAGTATAGAATAAATTTTATGGGTGTGAAAAGGGCATTTTCGAATTTTTATAGAAAATGCTCTTTTTGAATTTTGCAAGAAAACCTTGTTTCGGTCCGGTATAATGGACTTTGGTTAATTTACAATATATATAGTAATGGCCTAAATTGACAAAGTGAAGTTCGGATTTTAGCTATAAATTTAAAAAATACCCGAAGTTCACCTTGACAAAAGCGGTTGTTATATATGTTAAAATATAAATGGTTACTGTCTGCGGAAAGCAGGTAATTATGAGT
>CAMCPC010000021.1 GCA_945876665.1 uncultured Oscillospiraceae bacterium | reverse complement strand
CAAGATTCTTCGTTGCCGCTATTTCACGGAGAAGATTCACATCGTACATATCAAGACCTAATCTTTCAGAAAGCTTTTCGGCGATTTCGTGTCCGCCGCTTCCGTATTCACGTCCAATTGAAATAATAACCTGTTCTGACATCTTTATTACCTCCTTAGCAATATCTTACAAAAATACACACAGTTGAAACAATAAGCACAATCACCGTTGCAGGAACAGCGTTTTTACAGTATGTACCCCATCCTACAGGATAGCCCCCCTTTGCGGCAACAGACGTTCCGACAACGTTAGCCGACGCGCCGATAGGTGTGGCGCTTCCGCCGATGTCCGTACCCATTGAAAGAGCCCATGCAAGCACCTCAAGATTTACACCGGGTACGCTTCCTGCAAGTGAGTTTATGACAGGAATCATTGTCGCCGCAAACGGAATATTATCAACAAATGCGCTGGCAATAGCAGAAACCCATATAATAATCGCAGTCATAAGCATTATGTTTCCGCCGCTTATCTGACCGATAAAGTCAGCAACAATCTTCAATATACCTGTTTCCTCAAGTCCGCCTACTACCACGAACAAACCGATAAAGAACAGAAGTGTTTTATAGTCAACCTTCTTAATTATTTCACCTGCATCCTTTGCCGATGTAATAATAGTTATTACCGCAATGAACAAGCCTATGAATGCAACTGTAAGGTGTGTCTGTGCGTGAGTTATAAGCAATACAACTGCTATGAGGAAGATTATTGTGCTTATAATAAAGCTTTTCTTATTCGTTATCGCTTCCTCAGGTCTTGGAAGCTTTGCAATATCTATTACATTTTTTTCGCTTTGATTAAGCTCCTTACGGAATGTGAAGTAAAAATAAAATACAACAAATATCAGCGCTATTCCTGCTATAAGACCTGTATTTGTGATAAAGTCACCGAATGAATATCCGAGTGATGTACCGATAATAATATTCGGCGGGTCACCGCACATTGTGGCGCTTCCGCCAAGGTTTGCGCAGAATATTTCCGAAAGTATCATCGGAATCGGATTGAACTTCAGAAGCTGCGCCAGCTCAACCGTAACTGCCGCAAGGAACAGTATAACGGTGATACTGTCGATAAACATTGCAAGTACGGCTGACATTATCATAAATGTTATAAAAAGCGCTGTTGTCTTGTAATTTACAAGCTTTGCAAGGCGCATACACAGCCATCTGAAAAAGCCTGCCTTTGCCATACCCTCGACCATTACCATCATACCCGCAATGAATATAATCGTTGCCCAGTTGATACCGCTCGAGGCGCTTTCCTCCGCCTGATACCAGAAATTCAGTGTGAATATGCTGTGTATATTCAGCGTTTCTATAACTGCCCCCATGTCATGCATGCAGATTCCGAACACTATAACAAGTGTAAGCAATCCGCATATAAGCGTTACGTTCTGACGCTCAAATTTTTCCATGATAATCAATACAAACATTACCACGAAAATAAGTACAGATAAAATTTGTGCTGCTAACATCAGTAGCTACCCCCTTGTAAAAAAACTTTCTTGTGGTATTCATTGAATACGCACCAACATTTAGAATACCATAATTAAACATTTTTTTCAAGGAAAATCTTCACATTTATGCTGTCTTTTTTATAAAATATGCTTTAAATCTTAAAAAAATCCCCTTAACCTCTTGATTTTTTCAGAGAAATCTGGTAAAATATATATGTTTTTTGTGAATAACAAAAAATAATGTAGTATGGTAGGAGGAAAAAATAATGGCACCACAACAAGGAACATTATTGTCTTACAGACCTGACATAAAGGTCTTGGACGCAACAATCCGTGACGGAGGATTGGTAAACAGCTTTTATTTCACTGATGAATTCATAAAGAAGCTTTATCAGGCAAATGTAAAAGCGGGAGTAGATTACATGGAATTTGGCTACAAGGCTTCAAAGGAGCTTTTTGATGTAAACAAATTCGGTAAATGGAAGTTTTGTGATGAGGAATCAATCAGAAGCATCGTCGGCGACAATGATTCGGATATGAAAATATCTGTCATGGCAGACGTAGGCAGAACGGATCTTGAGCATGATATCCTCGACAAAAAAGACAGCGTAATTGATTTGGTACGTGTTGCAACGTATATTAACACTATTCCGGCTGCTATTGACATGGCGGAATACTGCAAAGCAAAGGGTTACGAAACAAGTATCAACATCATGGCAATCTCTACCGCCAGCGACAAGGATATCAAGCAGGCGCTTGAGCTTATCGGTCAGAGCGGCGTAGATATGATTTACATAGTTGACAGCTACGGTTCAATGTATCCGGAGCAGATTCGTGAATTGTCAGAAATGTACACCGAGGTCGGCGAAAAGTACGGCAAGAAAATCGGTATTCATGCGCATAACAATCAGCAGATGGCATTTGCAAACACTATTGAGGCTACTGCAAGAGGCGTAAGCATGCTTGATGCTACAATGAGCGGTATGGGCAGAGGCGCAGGAAACTGTGCTATGGAATCTCTTATAGGCTTCCTTAAGAATCCGAAATACAAGCTTGACCCTGTTCTTAAGTTTGTTCAGGATGAAATGCTTAAGCTGAAAAAAGAAGGTCTTGTATGGGGTTACGATATACCGTATCTTATAACAGGTATACTTAACGTTCACCCGCGTTCAGCTATTGAATGTATTAAGCAGGAAAGAACAGATTATTCAGAATTCTTCCAGGAGCTTTGGGACAAAGAATGCTAAATTTCAAGAGGCTGTCGGCAAAATGCCGACAGCCTCTTTTTATCTTATAAAATTCCGACACCCTCGAGAAGTATTTTAATCCCGAGCAGGATAAGTATAATTCCTCCGCACAGCTCCGCTTTCGATTTATATTTATATCCGAACAGGCTTCCCGCCTTTACACCGATGGCGCTAAGCACAAATGTTACCACGCCTATGAATGAAATAGCAGGAACAATTGGCACATCAAGGAACGCAAATGTCACGCCTACGGCAAGAGCATCAATACTTGTGGCTATTGCAAGAAGAAGCATTGCTTTGAACCCCATGGAGTTGTCCATGCTGTCCTCCTCCTTGCCAAGTGCTTCCTTTATCATATTACCGCCGATTAAAGCAAGCAGCACAAATGCAATCCAGTGATCATACTTCGCGACAAGTTCCGAAAAGTTGCTGCCGAGCAGGTATCCTATTAACGGCATAAGTGCCTGAAAGCCTCCGAACCACAAACCTGCTATACACATATGCTTTATTTTAATTTTTCCAAGCGAAAGACCCTTGCAGACCGATACGGCAAATGCGTCCATTGACAACCCTACCGCCAGAATAAACAGCTCTATAATTCCCATTTTTCCATGCCTTCCCTTTTATCGTACAAGCAAGTACGCCGTATACGCCAGATACATCAATATCATCACAATACCCGCGCTTCTTGTAATCTTCTTCTTAAACAGCGCGAACAAATATGTTAGTCCCACAACTCCTATTAACATACACGTATCCGCTATGGCGTAACCATCTGTTGTAATTGTTCCGATAGTCGAGGAAATACCGAGTATAAACAGAATATTGAAAATATTTGAGCCGATTACATTTCCCACTGCAATATCGTTCTGCTTTTTGCGCGCGGCAACGATTGACGTTACAAGCTCCGGCAGCGACGTACCTATTGCAACAACAGTAAGTCCCACAACAGTTTCGCTAAGTCCCGCCATAAGCGCAAGCTCCTTTGCGCCCTTTACTGTAAGCTGTCCGCCGATTATAACCCCTGCAAGTCCGATTAAAATAAGTACAATACATTTCCACAGCGGCATACCTTCATCAGCTACTGTGGCAATCTCATCGGGCGCTGATTTTGCTTCGAGCTTGCCCGAAATTACTGATGCAGTCATAAACACAACAAACAGCGCAAGCATCATTATACCGTCAAAACGTGTCAGTGCAATTTCGCCGTTATTCATTGTCATTATAAGCAGCAGCATGATAACCGTAATACCAAGACAAAACGGCAAATCACGCTTTAAAATATTTTTCTTTACCACAACAGGCGCAAAAAGCGCGCTTGCTCCAAGCACTACAAGAGTGTTAAAGGTGTTTGAGCCGATTACGTTTCCTATGGCAATAGCGTTGCTGTGCTGCAAAGAAGCGGTAATGCTTACCGCCGCTTCGGGCAGACTTGTACCGAAAGCCACTACGGTAAGTCCTACAATGTAAGCAGGTATTTTCATCTTTTCAGATAGTTCACACGCGCCGTCCACGAAAAAGTCCGCACCCTTTACAAGCAGAACAAAACCCACTATCAGAAATACAAGCATTAATACAACATTCATTTTTATAAATTCCTCCCCATATTTTCAGGTGTAGCCATGCAAAAAGAAAAGACCGCCATTGCCCAAGCAGGTGTAATAAAAGTCTTGTGAGTGCGTTTGCAGAGCAAACAGCAAAAAACTGACAGGGTTCGATGCCCTGTCAGTTTTTATTATACTTACTGAATGGACGGGATTACTCCGTGTATTGACGACCCATCGGGGCGCTTATCCGCGTGAACTACGCCCCTTTACATCGGTTACATTATACGACAAAATTCCCGTAATGTCAATCAGTTTTTCATAAATTTTACTTTTTCATCTTTCGCCGTACTGTGATACAAAGCACAATTCTTCTTCAATCCTCAAAAGCTGATTGTACTTTGCCACTCTATCCGTTCTACTCGGCGCGCCTGTCTTTATCTGTCCGCTGTTTACCGCAACAGCTATATCCGCAATTGTCGTGTCCTCCGTTTCGCCGCTTCGATGCGAAATAACCGCACTGTAACCATTCTTATGCGCCATCTCAACCGCATCAAGCGTTTCGCTGAGCGTGCCTATCTGATTTAATTTCACAAGTATGGAGTTGCCCACACCCATGTGTATTCCCTTTTCAAGACGCTTGGGATTAGTCACGAACAAATCATCGCCGACAAGCTGTATCTTGTCGCCAAGCCTGTCCGTAAGGATTTTCCATCCCTCCCAGTCATCCTCGCCAAGACCGTCCTCTATTGAGAATATCGGGTACTTTACGCAGAGCTTTTCCCAGTATTCCACCAATTCGTCTGCCGTCTTTCTCTCTCCGGACTTAGGCAAAAGATATGTGCCGTCCTTCTGCGCCCATTCAGATGAGGCGGCGTCAATAGCAATTTTAAAGTCCTCACCTGCCGTGTAGCCTGCTCGTCCTATCGCATTTACGATAACCTCAAGCGCCTGTTCGTCCGTTTCAAGGTTAGGCGCAAAGCCGCCCTCGTCACCTACGGCTGTTGTGTTGCCCATTTCAGAAAGCACCTTCTTAAGCTCATGGAACACCTCGCTGCACCATCTAAGTCCCTGTCTGAATGACTTTGCGCCGAACGGCATTATCATAAATTCCTGTATGTCCACATTATTATTGGCATGCGCTCCACCGTTTAATATATTCATCATCGGCACAGGCAGCACGTGCGCATTGACTCCGCCTATATACTGAAACAGCGGTATATCAAGGCTGTTTGCCGCCGCGTGCGCCACCGCAAGCGACACGCCAAGTATTGCATTTGCGCCGAGGTTTGACTTGTTTTCAGTGCCGTCCATCTCACACATCTTCATATCAATAGACCGCTGATCAAGCACATTCATTCCGATAAGCACTTCCGCAATTTTTTCATTTACATTATTTACTGCGTTCTTCACACCCTTGCCGCCATAACGCTTGCTGTCGCCGTCACGCAGCTCCACCGCTTCAAACACGCCTGTTGACGCGCCCGACGGCACAATCGCCCTTCCGCAGCCGTTTTCCGTCTGCACCTCTACCTCAACAGTCGGATTACCTCTTGAATCCATAACCTCTCTCGCGAATACATCAATGATTTCAATATACTGTTTCATCACTGCACCTCCATATAAATTTTGTATTAGTATTATCAATTTCCTTTTTATTTATACACAGGCAGCATTATACATTGACGAAATGATCTGTTAAGTGTATAATTATGGTGTACACACAGAACCCAAAAAGGAGAAATTTATGTTTAAGATTACTAAAGATACAACCTTTTCCTTTCCTCCGCTTACGGATGCCGTAAGGCACGTATATGACATATTCATGCGTGACTTCACAAAGGTGTTCTCGGAGGGTTTTAAGGAAGGAAACGACGTGGAGATAGTCACGGACTGCCACGAGCTTGAAAATGAGCAGTTCTCTCTGACTGTAACAGACGAAAAAATCAGCGTGCGCTGTGCGGACGAGCTTGGCGTTATTTATGCGGTGCTTTATATGAGCCGTGAATTTCTCGGCGTTGATGATTTCTGGTACTGGACCGAAAAAGAGCCGATGAAACGCAGCATGGTCGCGCTTGCTTCAAGGGAGTACACCTCCCCCATCAAAAAAGTGCGCTACCGCGGCTGGTTTGTCAATGACGAGGTATGCCTTATCGGTTGGAGTGATGAATATCCGCCGTCACGAAAGGTATGGGAGATTGTTTTTGAAACGCTTTTGCGTCTTGGCGGTAATATGGTAATTCCGGGTACTGATTTGCCTCGCAGCGGAAAGCATTTTGATATTGCTTCCGAAATGGGACTGTATATCACGCACCACCATGCTGAGCCTTTGGGCGCGGAAATGTTTCTGCGCGCCTATCCCGACAAGGACGCAAGCTATGATAAACACCCCGATTTATTCGAAAAGCTGTGGATGGAGGCAATAGAGAAAAACAAGAATAAGAAAATTGTTTGGACGCTGGGTTTCCGCGGTCAGGGTGATGCGCCTTTCTGGCACAATGATCCAAAATACACCACTCCCGAAAGCCGCGCAGCAGTTATAATGAAGGTTATAGACAGACAATATGAGCTTATATGCGAAAAAGTCAAAGACCCTGTGTGTGCGGTATATCTTTACGGTGAAATAACTGAGCTGTACGAGGGCGGCTATTTAAAGCTCCCAAAAAAATTCATTAAAATATGGTCGGACAACGGCTATGGAAAAATGGTGGTACGCCGCCGCGGACTGCATAATCCGCGTACTCCGGCGCTGCCTAAGGAGGACGGAAGCCACGGACTTTATTACCACATCACCTTCCACGACCTTCAGGCTTCAAGTCATCTGACGCTTCTGGGCAATACAATAGAATTTGTAAACAGCGAGCTTGACGCGTCATTCAAGGCAGGCGCAGATGAATATCTGCTCTTAAACTGCGGAAATATCCGCCCCCATGTTTATATGCTCTCTCTTGTCGCTCAAAAGTGGAACAACGGCGATGTTGACACCGACCGTTTCAAAAATAATTTTGCAAAAAAATATTTCGGCGACAGCGATGCTATTGAATGTTATGACGATTATTTCAAAGCCTGTATAAAGTACGGTGAAAACGAGGACGACAAAGCCGGCGATGAAATTTACTACCACACAGCGCGCCGCATATGCGTGGATTGGACAAAGGGCAGTGAAAGCTCTGAGGGACTTAAGTTTGCGACAGGCGAAGCCACGCTTTTGGAGCAGACAAAATTCTTTGCTGAAAAATGCCGCAAGGCAATGAACGACTTTGCCGCGCTTGTTAAAAAGTGTGAAGCTGTCAAAAAGGAGCTTACGCAGGGACAGGTTTTCTTTGAGGACAATATATTGTTCCAATCAAGGCTGCATCTTAGCGGCGCGCGCGGACTTTATGCGCTGTGCCGCGCGTATGAGTATTTTGAAAACGGCGATATGCCGCGCTGCTTTACAATTCTTACAGGCGCAATGGAGGAATTTGAGGAGGGCATTAAGCTTCTTGAGGCGGGCGAGCATGACAAGTGGAAGAATTTTTACAGCTGTGATTATCTCACAAATGTACGCGTAACCGTCTATGCCGTTGACAGCATGAGGAGATACATAAGAATGATTTCGGACGGACCGGATTTCTTTGCATGGTACAAGAACTGCTGCATACCCGAAACAGAACGTAAGATATACCTTGAAAATACCCAGAGAAGAACGCTGTCAGACGATGAACTGACAGATGAGCTGAAGAAAAATCTTTGGAGCGGACGCAATAAATAACGTCCGCAGAAAGGAGTTAACCGTGAAAAAATTAACAGGCATAATTCTTGCCGCGTCAATATTGATGAGTACATATACAGCCTTTGCGTCAGGTGCGATTCCCGACCACAAGGGTACGAGCATGGAGGGCATTGAAATAGGCACTGCCCGGCTTAATTCCGCTGTAAAATCATATTCTGACCTTTTCGAACAAGCGGGCGACCAGTACGGTGTTGACCCAAATCTGCTTGCGGCAATATGTATGCAGGAGTCCTCGGGGCGAAATCTTAGCTACCGCGAGGACGGCTCAGAATATCCTGCATGGGGTATTATGCAGATTGAGCATACGCTCGGAGAAGCCTTTGCAAAATTCGGAGAGGACACCACCGGCGAAAGATGGACATTGCAGGACAGGCTTGACGAAGAAAAGGCTGTTCCGTTTGCGGCATACCTTATTTCGCAGTCGCTTATACGCTACGACTGCGATTATATGAAAATGATACAGGCATACAATTTCGGACAGACCGTTCTGGACAGAATAATCGCCGCCAAAGGAGATGACTGGCTTTCTGAACGCGCAAATGCCGCACAGTATGCCACAAACTGGCCCTATGAAAAATACGGTGACGCGCAGTATATAGAGCATGTGCTGCGGTATTATCATAATGATATTGATTACGTAGGCGCAAAGGTACGCATAAACGGCAAATTGCTTGCGTTTGACGATCAGTATCCGCTGCTTGAAACAGTTGACGGAGAAACATACACGCTTATACCGATAAGAGGCATAAGCGAAGCGCTTGACGCGGATGTTACATGGGACGGCGAAAATCAGACCGTTGAAATCAAAAAGGACGGACGCGATATGACGCTGTTTATTGACAGCGACATTGCCCTCCTTGACGGTGAGGAAATAACTCTTGAAATGAGTGCCATGATAAAGAACGGCAGAACAATGGTTCCGCTGCGCTTTGTTATGGAGGCTTTTGATGTTAACGTTGACTGGGATCAGGATACAAGAACCGTTGAAATTACCAAATAATTACTCACTTGAGAAATTTTAAAATTTTTCCAAAAAAAATATTGACATATTGTGAATTTTATTGTAGAATACCAATATAGTATAGAAAGAGGTATAAGATTATGCGTAACATTACAGCGACAAATTTGAATAACCTCCTACTCCTAAGCTGAAACGACAATGTGGTCTTCAGTTTAGTTTTTCTGTACTGAATTGTATCAGAATTTTAGCTGGGTCACATTGTGGCTCAGCTTTTTTAGTGAATTTGAAAAGAAAGGTTGTTGTATTATGAATTATCAGAAATATCAGAAGATGTACCATCCCGTTCCATTGGAGAACCGCCAGTGGCCCGACAACGAAATCACAAAGGCTCCTATATGGTGCAGCGTTGACCTGCGCGACGGTAATCAGGCGCTTTATTCGCCGATGACTACCGATGAAAAAATCGAGTTCTTCAAGTTCCTTGTAAAGCTTGGTTTCAAGGAAATTGAGGTAGGCTTCCCTGCCGCGTCAAATACGGAATTTGAATTTGTCCGCCGTCTGATTGACGAGGATATTATTCCCGACGACGTTTCAATTCAGGTGCTTACACAGGCGCGTGAGCATATTATAAAGAAAACAGTTGAAGCACTTAAGGGCGCGAAAAATGCCATTATCCACCTGTACAACTCCACCTCAACACTTCAGCGTGAGGTTGTGTTCCGCAAGAACAAGGAGGAAATCAAGCAGCTTGCCATTGACGGTGCAAAGCTTGTAAAGAGCCTTGTATCGGGTCAGCTTGACGGACATATCAGATATGAATACTCGCCCGAAAGCTTCACCTGTACAGAAATGGACTATGCGGCGGAGGTTACAAACGCGGTGCTTGACATTCTTGAACCGTCACCCGACAACAAGGTCATTGTCAATCTTCCGTCCACAATCGAGGTTGCTACTGCAAACGTTTATGCGGACCAGATTGAATATATGTGCAAGCATTTAAAGAACCGCGAGAACCTTATAATCAGTCTGCACGCGCACAACGACCGCGGCACAGGCGTAGGCTCAAGTGAGCTTGGCTTGCTTGCAGGCGCGGACAGAGTAGAGGGCACAATCTTCGGCAACGGCGAAAGAACAGGTAATACGGATATTATCACAGTTGCTCTTAATATGTTCTGTCAGGGCATTGACCCGGAGCTTAACATTGACAACATTGACGAGATTATCGAGGTATACGAAAAGTACAACCGTCTGCCAATTCATCCAAGACACCCATACGCAGGCGAAATGGCATATGTTGCCTTCTCCGGCTCACATCAGGACGCTATCAAGAAAAGCATGGACTTATTCGGCGAAAGCCCCGAAAATAAATGGGCGAACCCATATCTTACAATCGACCCCACAGACATCGGCAGAAAATACGAGCCGATTCTTATCAACAGCCAGTCGGGCAAGGGCGGCGTAAGCTACATAATGGAAAACAAATACGGCTACACACTTCCAAAGCCGATGCTTGTTGAGTTTTCGGCTATTATTAACGATATGTCCGACGAAAAGCAGACCGTACTTACAAATCACGAAATACATCAGGCATTCAAGGATATATACGTGAATGTTGCAGAGCCGATTAAAACACGTTTTTATCGTTCATCTGAGGAAGACGACAGTACTGTTCTTTCCGCAACTATTGAACAGGGCGGCAAGGTTTCATCTATTGAGGGCAAGGGCAACGGTCCGCTTGACGCTCTTTGCAACGGTCTGAGAGCATATCTTAAAACCGACTTTGAAATCAGCAATTACACCGAGCATGCGCTTGCGCGTTCCTCAAACTCAAAGGCGGCAACATACATCGCAATCAAGCACGATGACAAGACCTATTGGGGCGCAGGCGTTGACGCAAACATCAACACCGCCTCTGTATATGCGCTGATTTCAGCCATAAACAGAATGCTT